>JAJAYH010000407.1 GCA_026786325.1 Alkalinema sp. CAN_BIN05
CCCAATGTAATGGCCAATCCCGGCACCATAACCGGCAGCATTGGGGTGATTTTGCGCGGCAATAATCTGGAACGCTTACTCGATCGGGTTGGGGTCTCGTTTCAGGTGATTAAATCTGGACCTTACAAAGATATTTTGTCCTTCGATCGTCAACTCAGTGAACCAGAGCAACAGATTTTGCAGGATTTGATTGATAGTAGTTACGAGCAATTTGTGAGCGTGGTAGCTGAAGGCCGAAAGCTGGATGTGGATGCGGTGAAAAAATTTGCAGATGGACGAATTTTCACAGGAGAACAGGCGGTCAAGTTGGGACTCGTAGATCGGCTTGGAACCGAAGAAGATGCCCGCTGTTGGGCCGCAGAACTCGCGGGGCTGGATCCTGAAAAAACCAAAGTCTTTACCTTTGAAGAACCCAAGCCGCTGTTAAGCAAGATTACAGGTTCGACGGCTGGATCTGCTTTTGTCCAGGCTCTCGGGCAAACCCCAGCAACGCAAGCAGGCTTGAACTGGCTGGAATTTGAACTCGAAACCCAAGGCTTGCCGCTGTGGCTCTATCGCCCTTAAATTTCGGACTTCGACTATTATAAATTAGCAAATTCAATCCATTTTTTCTGGAGTACTTAAACGTGCATTGGCGTGTTCGGGCGATTCGGGGTGCGACAACGGTCCCGGTGAATACCAAAGAAGCGATCGCACAGGCGGTCACGGAGTTACTAGATGAACTAGAAACTCACAATCAACTGGATTTGGACGAGGTGATTAGCGTTACATTTTCTGTAACCCAAGACCTTGATGCAATCTTTCCCGCCGCGATCGCTCGGTCCCGTGTCGGATGGGACCAAGTGCCTCTTATGGACTTCCAACATATGAAGGTCATGGGAAGCCTAGAACGCTGTATCCGCCTACTTCTCCACTTCAACACCCCGGAATCCACCCGAAAAATTCACCATCCATACTTGCGTCACGCCATGAACCTGCGGCCTGACTTAGTAATGACAAGCCCGATCTCGTCTTGAGGGTGTCAATTTTATGGAATAATGTTTTCCCGGTAGGCGAGTATTTTAAAGTCTTGCAGATAGCTAATTTTTGAGGATGTTATGACTGACGAACAAATTTTTGACAAAGTAAAAAGTATCGTCGTGGATCAACTGAGTGTAGAAGCGGACAAAGTTGTTCCTACTGCTAACTTTCAGAATGATCTCGGGGCTGATTCCCTGGACACGGTTGAATTAGTAATGGCCCTCGAAGAGGAGTTTGATGTCGAGATTCCTGATGAAGCGGCTGAAAGCATCACAACCATTCAATCGGCTGTTGATTTCATCAAATCGAAGTCTGCGTAAATCTGACTGCATTCTTTCCTAAAATTCTTCTAGTTTTTCTGCATTGGTAATCATGACAAACCCTGGACATAACCCTGGACATAACCGTGTTGTAATTACGGGTCTTGGCTCGATCACACCGATCGGAAACACCCTAGAAGAGTATTGGGAAGGGCTGATGTCCGGACGAAACGGCATCGGCAAAATCACATTATTTGATGCCTCGGCCCACGACTGTCACATTGCGGCGGAAGTGAAAGGCTTTAGTGCTGCTGAATATATGCCGCCCAAGGAAGCCAAGCGGATGGACCGTTTTGTCCAGTTTGCAGTGGCGGCTAGTAAGCAAGCTGTGGCGGATGCGAAGCTAGAAATTAATGAATTGAATGCAGAACATGTTGGTGTGTTAATCGGTACCGGAATTGGCGGGCTGAAGGTCTTAGAGGATCAACATGAGGTCTATCGCACCAAGGGACCCGATCGGTGTAGTCCGTTTATGATTCCGATGATGATTGCGAACATGGCGGCAGGCGTAACGGCGATTCAATTGGGTGCAAAAGGACCAAACTCTTGCGTTGTGACGGCTTGTGCGGCGGGATCGAATGCGATCGGTGATGCCTTCCGGTTGGTGCGGGGCGGCTATGCTCAGGCCATGGTTTGTGGGGGAACAGAAGCAGCGGTAACGCCATTGTCTGTCGCTGGATTTGTTGCTTGTCGAGCGGCGGCGGTCAACCGCAACGATGACCCATCCCACGCGAGTCGTCCCTTCGATAAAGATCGCAGTGGATTCGTCTTGGGCGAGGGCGCTGGGATATTAGTTCTAGAGGAAATGGAACATGCCTTAGCGCGGGGTGCCAGAATTTACGCTGAAATTGTGGGCTACGGCGCGACTTGTGACGCGTATCACATGACGGGCCAGACTCCTGGTGGGGCTGATGCGGCGCGGGCCATGACCTTGGCGATGAAGGACGGCGGCATTGCACCGGAAGAGGTGAGTTATATCAATGCCCACGGCACCAGCACGCCCATCAATGACCCGAATGAAACCAGTGCCATTAAGATAGCCCTCGGCGCTCATGCTTACAAGGTCTCGGTGAGTTCGACTAAATCCATGACGGGTCATTTGCTCGGCGGCGCGGGTGGGATTGAGGGTGTGGCTTCGGTGATGGCGATTTATCACGATCGGGTTCCGCCGACGATTAATTTGGATAATCCAGACGTAGGCTGCGATTTGGATTACATTCCCCACAAGAGCCGTGAGCAATTGGTGAATGTGGTGTTGTCAAACTCGTTTGGGTTTGGTGGTCACAATGTAACGCTTGCCTTTAGGAAGTTTGTGCCCTAGATGTGATCGGGAATGATCTCATCGTGAATATTGATAATTTAAATCGATGAGTATTGTGATGAACACTGTTATTTCAGAATTACTTCAAGCTCAACGTAAGTTCTTCGCCACTGGGAAAACCCGCGATCGGGATTTCCGAATTCAACAATTAAAGTCTCTTGAACGTGCGATCCTTGCTAATCAGGACAAAATTGCTGCGGCGGTTCAATCTGATCTCGGACGGGCGGCATTTGAAGCTTATTTTGAAATTGCAACATTGTCAGAAGTTAAACTGGCACTCAAACAATTAAAAAAATGGATGAAGCCTCGCAGGGTTTCGACCTCCGTTGATGTATTTCCCGCTTCTGCTTGGGTGCAGTCGGAACCCTTGGGTGTTGCGTTAATCATTGGACCATGGAATTATCCGTTTCAATTGATGATGTCGCCGTTGGTGGGAGCGATCGCAGCGGGTAATTGTGCAATTCTCAAACCGTCGGAATATGCGCCTGAAATGTCGAAGGTGGTGACGGAATTAGTCCGATCGACCTTTGATAGTGATTACATTGCTGTGGTGGAAGGCGATGCACAAACGAGTCAAGAACTTCTGGCTCAGAAATTTGACCATATCTTTTTTACAGGTGGCACCGAAATTGGCCGAATTGTCATGCAGGCAGCCGCCAAGCATCTAACTCCTGTGACTTTGGAATTAGGAGGGAAGAGTCCCTGTTTTGTGGATACTTCTGTGCGTCTGGACTATGCCGCAAAACGGATTGCTTGGGGCAAGTTCATCAATGCGGGACAGACTTGTATTGCGCCAGATTATATTTTGGTGGATGCGGCGGTTAAAGATGAATTTGTTGTGCAATTGAAGAAAGCGATCGGAGAACTGTATGGCGAAAATCCAGCCGTTAGCCCTGATTATGCTCGTATTGTAAATCAACGCCAACTCGATCGATTGAAAGCTTTGCTCAGCAGTGGAAATATAGTGATTGGTGGTGAGGTAAATGATGCCGATCGGTATTTAGCACCGACAGTATTGGACAATGTTAAATGGAATGATGGCGTGATGGAATCGGAGATCTTTGGACCGATTTTGCCAATTTTAACCTATGAAAATCTAGATGATGCGATCGCATTGGTGAATCAACGACCTAAACCCTTAGCACTCTATATCTTTTCTAAATCCAACATTGTTCAAACAAATATTGTGAATTCTATTTCATCAGGTGGTGTTTGTATTAACGATACGGTATTGCAAGTGAGCGTCGGGAATTTGCCCTTTGGTGGAGTCGGCGATAGTGGTACTGGAAGCTATCACGGGAAAGCTAGTTTTGATACGTTTTCTCACGATCGTAGTTTCCTAAAGCGATCGATGCTGTTTGATTTAGATTGGCGTTATGCACCTTATACAGACGATCGGCTTAAGTTTTTGAAGAAAATTGTGACTGGGAAATAGCTTTAGATAGCACTAAATTATTACTGCCTTATAGTCGTGAATACTCTCACAACTATAAGGCATGTCTACTCTGTATTTCGATTCAAAATAAATTGCAGAATCGCTCCCTTTAGATAGACGCACATTTCTGAGAAATTGCTTATGTTACTTACTATTGAAGAGCTGAAAATCAGCTAACGGCTAGCTCTTTAATAGTAAAAGACTCTGATTAGTTGCATCGAAGGAGAATAGTATGACTTCTACAATCACAGATCCTAAGCTTACCGCTATTGCTGAAAAGTTGGCAGATATTAGAGTATTCCAAAACCTACTCATTGCTAACGAGCAGCAGTTAATAGCCGAATGTAATGATTCTGAGATTTGCGATCGGTTTCAGAACATGCTAGCAGACGATCGTAAGAATCTCGGAGTTGTTGAAACTGTGATTACGGCTTATGGGATTCAAGCTAAGCCCAAGGAAACCGTTCAAGAAATGGCGCGACAGTCTCAAGATATGATGAAAGGCTCTGAATTGACCCTGTATGAGAAAGTGGGCAGCCACGAGTTGCTCAAGCATGCCCAAGTCATGTCAGGACTGATCGTTCAGAAGGCGGCTCAAGTGGCTGGCTCAGATATTTCGCAAGCCATTACCCCGCTCAACACCGTCAACTTTGAAAATCGAGCACACCAGGAGCAGTTGCAATACATGCTTGATGACCAAAAAGCAAATGGTCTCTTTTTAGAGGTTGATAAAAGCAACGACTTACAAAAAATTGAATGGAGTATTTTGCACAGCTTTACCAAGACTTAAGTGCACTCTGAGGCGGAAGAACAACTGGTTTATCCTAGATTGCGCCCATTTTATAGCAATACTCAAGAGTTTTATGACGAGCAGGCAGAAATGGAAACTGGCCTAGCAGAAATCAAAACACTTAATCCTATCTCTGATGAATTTAAGTCAAAGATGAACTATCTCAAAGGTACATTTGCTGACAATTTGTATATCAAGAAGAAACTGATCTGTTTGCTGCTATTCGGAATAACTGTAGTGTCGAACAGCACGAGCAATTAGCGACTGATTTTAAGTAAGCTAAAAAACTACAAACAAAAATGATGTAGTTGATTTATCGAATACCCTAGCTGATTTGACGGATGGGCAAAACTCAATGACCAGATACTCTGCACAGGGAAGCCAATCGACAGGTCAATTCAGTCAATCAGCTAGCCGAATAGGAATTAGAAGCTAAAGCTCCTCAGGAGTGCCAGTTTTTATCATCTTCTAACTGTTAAAAGGAGTTTAATATTTAAAATGTTACTAACTAAAATGAGTCTTGATGACTTGATGCTGCTTGAACAGTTCCGAATTGAGCGCCTGCGTAGCTTTTTTAGTCAAAGTCTGATGCAATGCCCTATCTATCTCGACCAGCACAATCGGTTGACCGTTCATTGCCCAGAGCCATGCCTGATCGATATGCTGATCGATGATTTAGAAGAACTGTGCGATTATGCGTGGCTAATTCTAGGGGTTGAATCAATCGTACTTTCATTTGCCCAAGAAGAAGTATATCGCGTTGATTATCATAGAGTTCCTAAAGCTATTCGTAACGTTGTTTAGCAACGACGACTCCTTTTACGTGGTAACGCAGGTTCGATCGATTGTAGCCATATTCATTTCGATCCGCTTTGGTCCATCGAATTACTATATTTTGGTAGACGCTGACCTTTGATAAGTTGCGTATAGTGGAGCCAGTGAAGCAGCTAAATTGAATTAACTTAATTGGATAATTCATCGCGCTTCAAAAGTAAAACAGTCCAGAAAGAAGATCGCTACATCGATACTTCTAGTCTAGTAGAAATTTTAAATTATGCCTAGGAGGCAACAATGGAAAAGTATGTTTGTAAGGTTTGCGGATATGTCTATGATCCAGCAGAAGGCGATACGAATGCGCATATTGAACCAGGTCTTCCATTTGCAACACTACCTGAAGACTGGCATTGCCCTCAGTGCAATGCTCCTCGATCTGAATTTGAACTAGAGAATGGTCCTATGCCAGGTATGGTTGCACCGATCGGGCAGTAGATCCACTAGCGCTCACGCCTTGTGGTGATCCATTTCATTAGAACCGTCGTTGAATCATTGGACAACATTGACGGTTCTACGCTATCTCAGGTTATTGCCTAGGATTGTTCACAAACACTATGCAATCTGTATATATCGCCCTCTATATAGATTTCTAGGGCTACGGGACTGACGGGAGTTGAACCCATGGCCTACCGCTTAGGAGGCGGTCGCTCTATCCATCTGAGCTACAGTCCCAAATGAGCATTAGTCCTATCTCATCTTCCTAATTATAGCAAGAGTTTCGTCGCAAATACGATCGTATGTCACCGATGCATGTCAGACTTAACGATGGTTCGATCGTGTTGTTTTGTGAAGTACTTGAGGCTGGGCATGGATTTGAGTTTGGTGGCATCGAATTTTTTCAATCCTCCGGTGTTGTTCTTTTTTCTGGGGATGTTGGCGGTGCTGTCGAAGTCAGATTTGGAGATTCCTCAGCCCATTCCTAAGTTTTTCTCATTATATTTGTTGATTGCGATCGGGTTTAAGGGCGGCGTTGAGCTAGTGAATAGCGGTTTCAGTCAAGAGGTGGTGTTGGCGATCGGGGCCGCTATCTTCATGTCCTGTGCCGTGCCAATTTACACCTATTTCATTTTGCGCACGAAGCTTGATGCCTATAACTCAGCCGCGATCGCTGCTACCTATGGAGCTATTAGCGCGGTGACGTTTATTACGGCGAGTACGCTGTTGGAGCAAATTGGGATTAAGTATGATGGCTATATGGTGGCGGCATTAGCATTGATGGAGTCTCCGGCGATCATTGTGGGATTGGTGTTGGTGCAGGTGTTTGGGGCCGAGCGGGGTGAGGGTGAGAAAATTGAATGGGCCGAAGTGCTGAAGGAATCGTTTTTGAATGGATCGGTGTTTTTGCTATTTGGTAGTATTGCGATCGGGATGTTGAGTGGTGAACATGGCTATGAAAAAGTAAAGCCATTTATTGGCGATATGTTTTATGGTGCGTTGATGTTCTTTTTGTTAGATATGGGATTGATTGCGGCGAAACGGATTAAGGATTTGCAAAAGACGGGTGTTTTTTTGATTGCATTTGCTATTTTGATTCCAATTTTGAATGCGGGGATTGGAACATTTATTGCCTATTTAATTCATATGTCTAAGGGCGATGCATTATTGTTTGCTGTATTGTGTGCAAGTGCGTCTTATATTGCAGTTCCGGCGGCCATGCGAATGACAGTTCCGGAGGCGAATCCGAGTTTGTATATTTCGACGGCATTAGCGGTTACATTTCCATTTAATATTGTCTTCGGCATTCCATTGTATTTGTATGGAATTAGTTTAATCAGGGGATAAAGTAATCCTGCGTGATCACAATAGATTTCTTTGTTGTCTGAATCTTTTTACAATCGCTTTTTTGAGGAGTTTCCGGTGCCTACATTAGCTCTTGACCTGTTGGCTGTGCCTGTTGGCCTGTTGCAAATCCCCTATGTTGAGCAGGTTGATACCGTCATGTTGTCGTTGGTAGTACCGACATACAATGAAGCGGGTAATGTGGTGCTGCTGGTCGAGAAGCTGACGGGATTACTCGATCGGATTTGTCCGAATGACTATGAATTAATTATTGTGGATGATAATAGCCCGGATCAGACTTGGGAAATAGCCCGATCGCTCTTATCTGAATATCCAAACTTGCGGGTGATGCGGCGAACGGCAGAGCGGGGATTATCTACGGCGGTGATTCGTGGGTGGCAGGTGAGTCGGGGGCGCTTTTTGGGTGTGATTGATGGCGATCTTCAGCATCCGCCGGAGGTATTGGAAAAGCTTTTGGGTGAATTGCTCTCGGGGAGTGATTTAGCGCTGGCGAGTCGGCATGTGGTGGGCGGGGGAATTAGCGAGTGGAGTGTGTTTCGCCGGATGACCTCGCGAGGCGCACAGATTTTGGGATTGATGATTGCTCCTCAAGTGGTGGGTCGGGTTAGTGATCCGATGAGTGGCTATTTTATGGTGCGCCGATCGGCGGTGACGAATCAAATTTTGAATCCACAGGGTTACAAAATTCTGTTAGAGATTTTAGGGCGCGGTGAGATTGAACAAATTTCGGAAGTGGGGTATGTGTTCCAGGAGCGACAAGACGGCGAGAGTAAGGTGACTTGGCGGCAGTATGTGGAGTATTTGCAGCATTTAGTGAGATTACGTTCTAATGGCCGTTTGGAGAAGTTTCAGGAACGGTTTCCGATCGGTCGCTTTTTGAAGTTTGGGGCAGTGGGATTTAGTGGTGTATTTGTCGATTTGGGAGTATTTTGGATGCTTTCCAATGGGTTGGGATTGGCGGCAGTGACAGCGACAATATTGTCAGCCGAGGTGGCGGTATTGAATAATTTTATTTGGAACGATCAATGGACGTTTGGCGATCGTTCTATTCAGCAACCGGGCCGTCGATCGATGGTGAAGCGATTCCTGAAGTTCAATGTGCTTTGTTTGGTTGGAATTGTGTTGCAGGGAACTTTAGTCGGGTTGATGAGTAATGTTGCAGGTGTTCCGGCGATCGGGGCAAAGCTATTGGCGATCGCGCTTGTGATGCTGTGGAATTTTTGGATTAATTTGAAGTTGAGTTGGCGCGTGACAGATACAAAATGATGAAAAATTGTAGCGATCGTGATCATTTCTAATTGGGATAATAAGGTTAAAATCCTGGATAGTTATAACCGTTCTGAATTCCATGAAACGCGATACGATTTTTTATCGAATTTTCCAACAATCTCCGATCCTTCTGTTTGACTTAATGCCCTTGTTGCCAGAGAATTCTCTGCGCTATACGTTTGAATCAGTGGAAGTAAAAGAAGCCTCTTTTCGGATTGACGGGGTTCTCACTCCGCCCGACCCGAATAGCGACGTATTTTTCACTGAAATTCAGATGCAGCTAGATCCATTGCTCTATGAACGGATGTTTGCAGAGATTGGCAACTATGTTTATCGTCGAACCGAACTGTTTGCGAATTGGCGATCGGTGGCCATTTATCCGAGTCGTACCATTGAGCAATCCACGACTAAAGTTCCCCCCGAACTCTTTGCCAGTGGTCGAATTGTCCCGGTTTATTTGGATGAATTGGGTGAGATTGAGCAACTTCCGATCGGGTTGGGGTTGATGGTCTTGACGACATTAGATGGCGATCATGCGATTTCTGAGGCGAAAGGAATGTTGAGGCGTTCTTCTCAATCGATCAATGTGAATGGCATAATAGAAATAGTTTCGACGATCATGGTATATAAATTCACTGAGTTGAGCCGCGAGGAGGTTGATGCGATGTTGGGATTTAAAACTGACGAATTGAAGCAGACTAGAGTGTATCGAGACGCTCGTCAAGAAGGACGAAACGAAGGACGAGACGAAGGACGACGAGAGATTATATTTATGTTACTGAATCACAAATTTGGAGAGTTGTCGCCGAAGAATCAAGCCCAAGTTCAAGCATTGGATCCCGATCGTCTTCAAGCACTCAGTAAAGCTTTATTTGGGTTTAGTGATGTTAGAGATTTGGAGAAATGGTTCTAGATTCCTATTCAATCAGCCAGCCAAATAATCCACCGATCGTCAACTGTAAATCCTGGGCAAACTCAGGCATTGGCAATTACTGATCCATTTCATCAAAGATCTCGATTTCTTGTTTCGATCGATAAATAAATACGGTTTGCTCTTCGGGATCAATTAGCC
>JAJAYH010000408.1 GCA_026786325.1 Alkalinema sp. CAN_BIN05
CATTCCCCATTTTTTGGAGAACGGTCTGTACAATATTTTGCATAGCCTATCCATCTTGTGCGTTTGTTTTATTAACTAGCACCTTAATGGATGGATAGATTTCTTGTATATTATTTACTCAAAAAATGTCCGGACTATTGTGGAATGGAGTATCCTCATACGGTTGCGAAGATTTTCAAGCCATTCAGCAGACGATCGTAAACCAATAGCTATCTTTTGAATTCTGATTAATTGTTTACTATTGGGAATAAGTTTAGGCTCTAAGCATTCACTGTGAATGTGTAGAATTGAAGAGTAGTTTTCTACATTCGCCTCTGAGATATTCATTCCTAATGATTGCTTAAACTGCCCCATCAGATGTTCAAATAAACTCAGTATTCAAATAGGTTGAACTATCTAATAAATCAAGTATTCCTAAACCAATGAACCAATCTACTCGATCGCAGATTTTAACTTGGCTCCAGAACGAAGTCCCCGAATCTCGAATTCGTCACATTTTGCGCGTAGAGACAATGGCGATCGAACTCGCAAACTACCATGACCTTGATTCGGTGAAGGCAGGACAAGCTGGATTAATGCATGACTTGGCAAAATTTTTTAAGCCAGAAAAATTATTAGCCTTGGCCGAACATCACAACTTAGACATTGATCCTGTATCCCGATCGGCTCCTCATTTGCTCCATGCGGAGGTGGGGGCGATCGTTGCACGGGAGACCTTTGGCGTGACGGACCCGCAGATTTTGGCCGCGATCGCCAATCACACGTTGGGGAAACCCGGCATGGATGCCCTGTCTTGCATTGTTTTTTTAGCGGATAGTTTGGAGCCGGGACGAGGCCATAGCAAGGAACTTGAGGACTTACGATCGCTTTGTCTGACAAATTTAAATGAGGCAGTTTGGCGATCGGCGGATTTTAGTTTACAGTATTTGCTAAGATCTGGGCAACTCATTCACCCACAAACGGTGATGACCCGAAACTGGTTTTTACAAGAGGTATTCGCTTCCACATGACAGAACTCATCTCGACCGACCTTGACGCTGACCTCACTGCAACGCAAGACGAAGTTACAACCGCACCTGAGGCCGTCATCGATCGCGACGATCCGCTTTTTAAGATGGCTTGGCTGGCAGCCGAAGCAGCGGACGATCGCAAAGGCGGCGATATTTTGTTGCTGCAAGTGGGTGTCGTTTCATCAATTGCTGAATATTTTGTGATTGTGACGGGATATTCCCGCGTTCAAGTCCGCGCCATTACGAATGCGGTTGATGACAAAATTAAAGAAGTGCTGGGCCGGGATCCCATTCGCAGTGCAGGAACGGCGGAAGGAATCTGGTCTTGTCTTGACTACGGTGACATCGTTGTCCATATCCAGATGCCCGACACCCGTGAATTTTATGGATTAGAAGCATTCTGGGGCCACTCACCTCGGGCGGTTTTTGAATCGGAAATTCCGACGGATTAAATTTAGGTAAATCCTAATTCTTTGCGGTGAAATCTACATCAGGTTTCACCGCATTTTTTTAAGATTCGATTTTCTGCTCTATCTCAGCGATCGTCAATCCCAACGAACTCTTTACCTGTTCCGCTGTCATTCCCTAGGGTGTGGGTTTGATTGTGTTTGGACTGGCGCTGAGTTCGCCAAGAAGCGATCGTTCTTCTTTAGCAATGGCATTGTAATTTGTGACTTTTTGTTTGTATTCATCTACTTT
The DNA here is from genome assembly GCA_026786325.1 of Alkalinema sp. CAN_BIN05. Lineage (GTDB taxonomy): Bacteria > Cyanobacteriota > Cyanobacteriia > Leptolyngbyales > Leptolyngbyaceae > JAAFJU01. Next base: position 1,710 of record JAJAYH010000408.1, read on the forward strand.
TTGATTGAATTTGTCCACTTGGCCTTGGTGGGTTTGAACTTGGGCGTTGTAGTCTTGGACTCGGATGTTGTAGGTTGATTTTGTACTTTCAAACTGCTGGGCGAGACTAGTAAAGTTTCCACCGGATGAATCGTCGGCTTGGTTTTTGAGGGTCATTAGTGAAGATTTGAGAGAATCGATGTTTTGTTGGTTGGCGAGTAGGGCTTTATCTGCGTTTTTAATGCTTTGTTTATCGGCTTTCAGATCAGCTTCTAGTCGATCGAGTTCTGTTTTTAGGGTTTGGGCTTTGTTATCTAGTTGGCGGAATGAGGTTTGGGATTTTTGGGCGAGGAGGACCACTTGATTGCGATCGGTGAAATAGCGACGGTAGTGTTTTTCAAGAACTTCATCGCCCAAGTTGCCCAGTTCTGTACCGAGATGTGAGTGGAGTTCGTTGCGGTAGAGTTCACGATCGGTGTCTTTATAGCGTTTTAGAACTCCAGCAAGACGGGTATCTTTAACACGCAAGGCAGCTTGTTCTAAACGATCGCCTAGATCTTGTTGTTCTGATCTACTGAGGCGGACATAGACGGCATGGAGCATCTCGTGGGCGGCGGTGACTTCCATGATTCCATCGAAGCGGGCATCTGTGATGGATTGAATGTAGATCTTGCCAGAAATGATGCGTCCAGATTGGGTGCTGCTGCGAAAACATCCTAGGGCGACGAGTTCTTCTGCGGCGTGGTTAATTTTGCTACAGCTTTGCGCAAAGACGGGTTTGGGTTCTATGGCTGGGCTTTGACGATAGAACAGCCGGGTGGCTTCTGGGGTCATAGCGGTGGCGATCGTGAGTCTGGTGATTTCGGTGCTGGGTGGGTTGAACAATAGGGGAAGTTCTTCAGTTAGGTAGGGCAGTCCGAAGCGGATGATCCATAGGGCAAACAGGAAAAGAAGGACCGATCGGAGTTGAAATTTTCCTGATGTTCTTGCGCTCATGGATGTTCCTACTAATCTTGAGTCCCTGAATCAAGTTTAATGCTGATGGTTTGAATTTTATGCTGATTTGAGGGATTTCATTACCTCAGTTTTATTCAACTATCAGAAACAGACGTAGTACCCGATAGTCCAGAATCGGAGAAACAGCAACGCGCATTTCGTAGATGAACACCTTTGAAACGTTCCTGATTCATCACGGAACACCACTATTGAGACTAAATTGAGACTAAAAATACTCCGCATTATTAACTGGTTCATCATCCTCATAAAGTTCCTCTATCACATCCTCAAGTAACTTCTCAACGTTACTCCTTTTCCATACATACTCTCTCTGAAAGTCTGGAACCGAATAGAAGTCCCTGAACAATTCAGCAACACTAAGATTACGGGATTCTATTCTAGGTAAAGTTGTCATTTATTTTTTCTCAGTCGATTAAAACTTTCATGGCATTGTACCCACTCTAAAGAAAAAGTGCAAATGTCGCATTCGCATTCAGAAAAAATTTTCAAGTGTGGTCCCAGTGAGAACTGAGCAGGCACAACTACCATCAGGTTATTAGGCAGAGATTTTCTGTTTATCCACCCCACAGGAATAAATCGATGGCAACTTTTGCTACAGACCTTTGGATTTGTTACCCCGAAACTTTCCGCACATCTTATCCGATCGAATGGAAACCTTGAAACTTTCCACCAGCTTCAATACTCTAAGATAGTGATAGATAAGCCATGACAGAAGGAGATCGGGATGATCCAGACCTCGATTCAACCCATCAGTTTGGAAATATTTTTGGCCATGCCAGCGACTAAACCTGCGAGTGAGTTTATTGATGGAAAAATACTTCAAAAACCCATGCTACAAGGGAAGCATAGTGTTATTCAGGGAGAATTAACTTTTTCGATCGATCGTCCTCTCAGAGACCAGAAAATCGCACGAGCATTTCCTGAATTACGTTGTACTTTTGGGGGACGATGGTCTTCGACCGACCCAGGGTCATGGACCGTTCCTGATATTGCAGTTGTAACCTGGCAGCGGATTCCACGGGATGAATCGGGGGCTGTGGCTAATGTTTTTGCGATCGTACCAGACTGGACTATTGAGATATTGTCACCAGATCAAAGCCAAAGAAAAGTGGTGAAAAATATTCTGCACGCACTGAAACATGGGGCATTGATGGGATGGCGGATTGATCCCGAAGAGCAAACCGTATTTGTTTATCGATCGAAACAAGAAGTCAAGATCTTTGATGAAATAGATCAGCAATTACCAATGCCTGAATTTGCCCAAGATTTACAGTTGACGATCGGTGAATTGTTTGGCTGGTTAATTGAATAGGCAGGATTAATTTATCAAACGTTGCTGAAGCCGATTATTAGATTGACCATAACTCACGATCGCCACAGCTAAATCATAGTGTTCATAGCGTTGAAACGATCGTTGCATTGCGTCAAAAATCCAATCGATCGAATTCCCAAAAACACCGCCACCCAACAAGGTTAGAAAACCCCGATTATTTCCTGTTGACTCAGCATTCACGATCGCACTACAAATCGTCGCCTCGTAGGATGCCTCTAAAATTAACGTCAGTTCTGTTTAAGCCGTAGGAGCTAAAACCC
>JAJAYH010000409.1 GCA_026786325.1 Alkalinema sp. CAN_BIN05
CAGCGATCCAGTCAAGGTGGACCTTAGCTTGACTGATCGAAGCTGGATTCAAGTAGTAGTGGATGGGGAAGTTAAATTTGAAGGCATGATGGAGAAAGGTGTAACTCAAAGCTGGTCAGGCAAGAAGGATGTCCAAATTTTATCGGGGAATGCAGGAGCTGTGAAACTCGTCTACAACCAAGCGCCTGGTGTTGTCATGGGCAAGGCTGGACAGGTGGAGACCAAGAAGTTTTCCGTGAAGAACTGAAGCGCTGACCAAACCCCACTACAATAGATGGGATTTTGTTGACCTCCTTAAGTTGATAGACTGCCATGCCTCGTCGTACTGACCTCAAGAAGATCCTGTTGATTGGCTCTGGACCGATCGTTATCGGACAGGCTTGCGAGTTTGATTATTCAGGAACGCAGGCATGTAAAGCACTGCGCGATGAAGGCTACGAAGTCGTGTTGGTGAACTCGAATCCTGCCACCATCATGACGGATCCAGACACTGCCGATCGGACCTACATCGAACCGCTCACCCCTGAAATGGTGGAGCAGATTATTGCCCAAGAACGACCTGATGCCTTGCTCCCCACGATGGGCGGCCAAACGGCGCTTAATTTGTCTGTGACGTTGGCGAAAACTGGCGTGTTGGATAAATACAATGTCGAACTGATCGGCGCAAAGCTTCCGGCGATCGAAATGGCCGAAGACCGTAAGTTATTCAAAGAAGCCATGGAGCGCATCGGTGTGGGCGTTTGTCCATCGGGCTTAGCTTATACCATGGCTGAAGCGAAAATCATTGGTCGTGAAATTGGCACGTTCCCGCTGATTATTCGTCCGGCATATACCATGGGCGGCAGCGGCGGAGGTATTGCTTACAACCAAGAAGAATTTGAGGAAATTGCCCAAACCGGTCTGGATGCGAGTCCGATGTCGCAGATTTTGGTTGAAAAATCACTGTTGGGCTGGAAAGAATATGAGCTTGAGGTGATGCGAGATCTGGCAGATAACGTCGTGATTATTTGGTCTATTTAAAACTTCGATGCCATGGGCGTTCATACGGGTGACTCCATTACAGTAGCTCCGGCACAGACCCTGACGGACAAAGAATATCAACGGCTTCGGGATGCTTCGGTGAAGATCATTCGCGAAATCGGGGTCGAGACGGGCGGATCCAATATTCAGTTTTCCGTTAATCCCGATACGGGCGAAATGATCGTTATTGAAATGAATCCGCGTGTGTCGAGATCTTCTGCTCTCGCGTCAAAAGCAACGGGGTTCCCGATCGCAAAAATTGCGGCTAAGTTAGCGGTGGGTTACACCCTGAACGAGATTCCGAATGACATTACGAAAATGACTCCCGCGAGTTTTGAGCCAACGATCGATTATGTCGTCACCAAAATTCCTCGGTTTGCCTTTGAGAAATTCCCAGGTTCAATTCCCACACTCACGACCCAAATGAAATCGGTTGGGGAAGCGATGGCGATCGGGCGCACCTTCCAAGAATCGTTCCAGAAAGCATTACGATCGCTGGAAACAGGCCGTGCGGGTTGGGGTTGTGATAAAGATGAAAAACTACCGAGCTTAGAACAAATCCGATCGAACCTGAGCACTCCCAATCCCGATCGAGTCTTCAGCATTCGTCACGCGATGTTGATGGGGATGACTGTTGAGGAAATCTACGAATTGACCTCCGTTGATCCGTGGTTCCTGGACAAACTTGAAGACATTCTCAACACCGAGAAATTCATTAAACTCACGCCGTTGAACCGCTTGACTGCTGACCAAATGCGCCATATCAAGCGTCAGGGCTTCAGCGATCGTCAACTCGCCTTTGCCACCAAAACCCGCGAAGACGATGTGCGAACCTTCCGTAAATCCCTGGGCGTAATTCCTGCGTATAAAACCGTGGATACCTGCGCGGCGGAATTTGAAGCCTTAACGCCGTACTATTACTCCACTTACGAAGATGAAACTGAAGTCCTGCCATCCGATCGGCGCAAGGTGATGATTTTGGGTGGCGGACCCAACCGAATTGGCCAAGGTATTGAGTTTGACTATTGCTGCTGTCATGCGTCGTTTGCATTGCAGGCCGATGGATTTGAAACCATTATGGTGAATTCAAATCCTGAAACTGTTTCGACGGACTACGACACGAGCGATCGGCTTTACTTTGAGCCGCTGACTAAGGAAGATGTCCTGAATATTCTCGAAGCGGAAAGTCCCGAAGGCGTGATTATCCAATTTGGTGGTCAGACTCCGTTGAAATTGGCGGTGCCGCTGCAGGAGTATCTGAACCAGAATCCCGATTGCCCGACGAAAATTTGGGGAACCTCGCCCGACTCAATTGATGCGGCGGAAGATCGTGAACGGTTTGAGAAAATCCTCCGTGAACTCGACATCAAACAGCCGCCCAACGGACTCGCCCGCAGTTTTGAACAAGCCCGATCGGTGGCCCGTCGGATTACCTATCCGGTCGTCGTTCGTCCGAGTTATGTGCTTGGCGGTCGCGCTATGGAGATTGTTTATTCCGACGCGGAACTCGAACGGTATATGGTTTATGCCGTGCAAGTTGAACCGGATCACCCGATTTTGATTGATAAGTTCCTAGAGAATGCGATCGAAGTCGATGTGGATGCGATCGCCGATGCTGAGGGGAATGTGACGATCGGCGGCGTGATGGAACACATTGAGCAAGCGGGGATTCATTCTGGGGATTCGGCCTGTTCGTTGCCATCGGTGTCGCTGAGTGATGAAGCCCTAGTGCAGATTCGGACTTGGACCATTGATTTGGCGAAGGCGCTGAAGGTAATCGGATTGATGAATATTCAGTTTGCGGTGCAGGGGACTCAAGTCTTTATTATTGAAGCAAATCCCCGTGCGTCAAGAACTGTGCCGTTTGTGTCGAAGGCGATCGGTAAACCTTTGGCTAAACTCGCGTCCCGCGTCATGTCTGGTAAAACCCTAGCGGAACTCAATTTCACCACCGAAATCATTCCGACTCACATTTCAGTCAAAGAAGCCGTGTTGCCCTTTGAGAAGTTTCCGGGAACCGATACTATTTTGGGTCCAGAAATGCGATCGACGGGCGAGGTTATGGGAATTGATAGTAGCTTTGGGGCGGCCTATGCGAAAGCTGAATTGGGCGCAGGTCAAAAGTTACCCAAATCTGGTGCGGTCTTTATTTCGACGAACGATCGGGATAAACAACTGGTTATTCCGGTCGCCAAAGCCTTTATTGATCTGGGTTTTAAAGTGATTGCCACTAGCGGAACCCGTACAGTTTTGAAGGAAAATGGTTTGGAGGTCGAACTCGTGTATAAATTGCATGAGGGTCGTCCGCATATTTTGGATGCTATTAAAAATAGCCAAATCCAACTCATCATCAATACGCCATCTGGAGAAGAGGCGCAGTCTGATGGTCGGAGTATTCGGCGGGCGGCATTGACCTATAAGATTCCGATCGTCACTACGATCGCCGGGGCCAAAGCAACGGCTGCTGCGATCGAATCCATACAATCCAAACCATTAACAGTCCGAGCATTGCAAGACTATTTTTAAATTGCACTTCTAACGCCTAAATCATCTTTGCGCTTAGATTAACTACTTAGATCAACTACATTGTCGGTCTAAGGGTTTTCTATAATCTCGTAGATTTCCAAGGGACTAATTACCCCAGATCTAGGCTGAAATTCAAACCCTGTTGGGATATGGCAATCTTATGGGTGCAGCCTGTGCTGTTAAGGAATGAGGATTTAATAACTTGTAATTCTTGAATTTAAGTGGAATAGGCATCCTGCCTGTTTGTAAGATCACAGGCAAGATGTCTGTGCCACAAAGTTACAGATTATTCAGTTCACGTTCCTTAGGGTCTATCTTTGCCGATCGCTAGCCTAATTAATGGATCTCGAGTTAGGGAACTTTCTTCTGATAGGGTCGTCGTAATGTACTATTCAGTGCAACGTGCACAATTGGGAACTAGCTCATGCCCTTCAAACTCATCTGGCGTTTTGCGCTACTCCCGATCGTCCTGGGATTGCAAACTACAGTCGAAGCCGCCCTACCCACAGCGCAGCAAATCACAGCACTTCGCCAAACCATTCGACAAAGCGGCGAAACAGAATTCACCAATTTCATTCAAACCCATCAAATCTCAACCGATCGCCTCCCCAATCCAGACCAACGCAGTGCCCTCGAACAACTCTGCCAACAGCGCGATTGTCATGCCAGTCGGCTCTATTGGTATACCGATCTCGAAAAAGCCAAAGCTGCCGCCAAAACCACAGGCAAACCCATTCTTTCGCTCAGACTACTCGGAAACCTCAACGAAGAACTCACTTGTGCCAATAGTCGATTTTTCCGCGTCGCCCTCTACCCCAATGCAGCCATCTCTCAAACGCTCCGCGAGAGGTTCATTCTCCATTGGAGTTCTGAACGCCCCGTTCCTAAGCTCACCCTAGATTTCGGCGATGGACGCAAACTTCAACGCACCGTCACAGGCAATAGCATTCATTATGTTTTAGATAGTAATGGAAACCCGATCGAAGCTATTCCTGGACTCTATACTCCGCAAGCCTTTTTAGAACAATTAAATCAAATCGATCGTGCTTTCCAAACGGCAACTAAACAATCTGATCAAACCCGTTATTGGCAAACCTATCACCGCGATCGGCTTATTCAACTCCAAAGCCAATGGGCCAAAAACCTGAAAACCATCGGCCTCACCCAACCGCCCAAACTTCTTGATGTTGCCAGTACCGACGCTCGCACCGCAGGCCAAATTGCCGTGGCTAAAATGGCCCCTGAACGTCCCCTAGTCCGTGCCCTCCGCCTCGCCAACCAGAATCAAACCGAACTGATAACCATCACCGACGAAGCCAGTTGGCAGAAGCTCGCAGCCCTTGTCCCCTCACAACTTGATGCCCGAAGCCTTGGGCTGATGCAAACCAAACTAGATCCTAAAAATCCCAATCCTAATGCCATCAAACAATTTGAACAACGCATGGCGATCGATATGGTCCGCAATGAGTATTTACTTCATGCCCAAATTCATCAGTGGATGCTGATCGGTAATCTAGATTTTGATACTCTCAATCAACGAGTCTATAGCGAACTCTTTCTGACACCAAAGAACGATCCTTGGCTCGGATTGAATCCCCAAGATGCCTTTGCTGCGATCGAAAAAGATGGCGTGATTCCCTAATGATTTTAGAATCAAAATTTGAAGTCGTGCAATTGACAATAGCAGAATACGATTTAGATTGAATATACGTCACGCTTCAACCTAAATCGTTCTCATCCAGTGATCGCTCGTTCACAAGTTGCTAGTACGATCGATATTTAAGTGCGCAATACAGATAATTTCTTTACGTAAACCCGATCGCAGCGCTCCGTCTCCACACCTGTTGCCGCTTCATAGCCCGATCGTTCATACAAAATAACCGCCTCTTTTAATACACTCGCCGTCTCAATCCAAATTTCTGCAAACCCTTTTTGAATAATCACAGCCTCCAAAGCATTTAGCAAAAAACGCCCCAAGCCCTGACCACGAGCCTCTGATTGTAAATACATTTTGCGAATCTCCACGGCATTCTCAGCCCGATCGATCGGATAATATGCCGCCGTCCCCACGACACAACCATTCGACTCAACCACCCAGAACTCCCCATCCCCATAGCATTCTTCGACATTCAGCACATCGGCATCGGCCCCTTCTGGTTCCCAACCCAACCCATATTACGCCAACACCGTTTCAATCACCACCGCCGCCGACACCCG
>JAJAYH010000410.1 GCA_026786325.1 Alkalinema sp. CAN_BIN05
AAGGCAAGATCATTTTTTGCCCCGCGCTGTATGGGGGTTAAGCCCAAGACACTTGCGTTGAATACCATAAGTTCTGACTCCCGATCGCTACTAAATATATTGAAAATTACTGCCTCTGTTATACCTTGAAGCAATCCTCTAGGGCTATAAAATTGGGTGATATCAGAGCCACCGTGTAGAATAAGCCGTAAGTTAAGCGAAACTGGGGAGGATCCGATGTTAAAAGGAATTGACGTTTCTGAATATCAAGGTGACATCAATTGGAAAGCGGTTGCTGATAGCGGTGTGGTCTATTGCTTTGTTAAGGCAACCGAAGGCGTGGAAAGTCGAGACCCGATGTTTACGAAAAATTGGGCGGGCCTGCGTAGCGTCGGAATTATTCGCAGTGCCTATCATTTTTTCATCGCCAGCAAAGATCCAAAAGTCCAAGCCAAAAACTTTTTAGACCTGACCCGATCGACTTGGGAAACCAATGATCTTCCCCCTGTATTAGATTTAGAAAAAAGCTTTGGTCTGGATCCAGATACGGTGATTAATAAAGCGGGAATCTGGCTGGATACTGTAGAAGCCTCGATCGGTCGTCGTCCAATCATCTACACCTACCCCAGCTTTTGGAATGAAGCCCTAAAAAATACACCTCGTCTAGGAGCCAACTATCGCCTTTGGATTGCCCACTACGAGACCAATAATCCGTGGGTACCGGGCGGCTGGAAATCTTGGAGCTTCCATCAATACAGCGAATCCGGCAGCGTTCCTGGGATTTCGGGAGCCTGTGATATGAATAATTTCAATGGTGATCTCGACACATTACAAACCTTGCTCAACTCGAAAGCACCACTGCGCCAAGGCCGATCGGGTAAAATTGTCGCTGAACTGCAAGGCTTACTCAATGCCAAAGGCGCAAATATTGGCATTGCCGATGGTAAATTTGGGCCGCGCACTGGACAAGCCGTGATGAATTTTCAAAAATCAGTAGGCTTACTCCCCGATGGCATTGTTGGCGGACGGACTTGGTCTGCGCTCATGTCCAATAGCACTGCCGTAACACCATCCGTTTCAACTCTAATCAATGTTTGTAAAAGCTATAAATCTTTAGCGCACCAAGACAAAGCCCTAAATTGGCTTAATCAAGCGATCGCCCCAGCCATCATGCAGAACTTTGCTCAAGAATGGCGACAAGTGGGGCCAACATCTCCCATGGCGACGACCCCATTACTCCTGACCAATGTCTGTAAAAGTTATAAAACCTTGCCGCATCAAGACAAAGCGCTTCAGGATCTTCAGAAACAACTCCCACCCGAAACGATGGATCAGTTCATTAAGCTTTGGCGCAGTGCCTAAAAAGAGTTGAGGCTTTATAAAGATAGTTACAAAATAATCATAGATCTAGTGACATGATGCAGACAGTGGGCACTCTAGAACAAACTTCAAATTTTCAAATCCACAACTAAACCTCTAAATCCAAACCTTAGGTCCAGGGTGTTAAACCGCTTTGTTGTTTCTTGCACTTAATCTTTAGCTAGCGGCTCATCATGAAAACTCCGATCGTTCCCTTCGCCGATATTACCCGTCAGCACGAGATGATTCAGACCGAACTCGAAGCTGCCGTCCTAGGTGTGATGCGCCGAGGTGATTACATCATGGGCCAAGCCGTCCAAGACTTTGAAGCAGATTTTGCCAATGCCTGCGGAGTGGCCCACGGGGTTGGTGTGGCCTGTGGCACTGATGCTATTGCTTTAGGACTACAAGCCTGTGGAATCGGCCAAGGTGATGAAGTGATTTTGCCAGCCAACACCTTTATTGCAACATTGATTGGGGTGTTACGATCGGGTGCCACACCGATCTTAGTAGACTGCGAAGCCAGCACAGGTCTAATTGATTTGGCTGCCGCAGAACGCTCCATAACTCCCAGTACAAGGGCTATTGTCCCAGTCCATCTCTATGGCCAAATGGTCTCTCCGACGCTGCTGATTAATCTAGCCGCCACTTACGATCTTCTGATTTTTGAAGATGCGGCCCAAGCGCACCTAGCCGAGCGCGAAGGCTACCGGGCCGGGTCAATTGGTCTCGGCGCGGCATTTAGCTTTTATCCCAGTAAAAATTTAGGTGCCATGGGGGATGGTGGAATGTTTGTCACACGCGACGAAGGAGTTGCGCGTCAAATGAGAACCCTACGAAACTATGGCGCACCAAAAAAATATCTCCACACGGAAATCGGCACCAACAGTCGTCTCGACACCATGCAAGCCGCAATTTTGCAAGTTAAGCTGCCCCATCTAAGCCGATGGAATCAAGAACGTAATGCCCTAGCTACTCACTATCAACAGGCGTTGAAACCACTCATTCGTCAAGGCATTTCACCCATGCAAAACCATGTCGGGTCGGGACATGTCTATCATTTATATATTATCCGCGTGGTTCAATCTGGCGAAGCGAATTTTACCTGTAATCTCGATCGTGACACTCTCCTAGCCCATCTAGAAGCCAACGGTATTCAAGTTGGGATTCATTATCCGTTGCCCTGTCATCTTCAACCAGGCTTTCAATTTCTTGGCTATCGTCAGGGTGATTTCCCTGTAGCCGAAAAACTAGCAACGGAAATTTTGTCGTTACCTATTTTTCCCGGAATGACAAGGTTGCAAGTTGAACAAGTAGTGAGCGTTCTGACAGATGCGATCGTTCAGCCCGTTGAACGATTAATTCCCGCATAATCCCGACGAATCTTTCCTCAATTCCCTCCTAATACCTTGGTTTACTATGCGTGCCCTTTCTGTTGATCCCCGATCGTTCTTTAATGGCAAGTTTAAGGCCAAACTCAAGGCTAAACAATTTCCTTGGATAACCGGGGCGATCGCCTTAGTTCTGTCACTGATGTATGTTCCGCTGTTAGTTCATTGGGTGCATGGTTGGTTGTTCAAGTCCATTAGTATTGAACATGAATATTTTAGTCACGGCATAATTGGTATTCCATTTGCGGCTTATTTGGCATGGCAATCCCGATCGAAATTTATGCCCCTGAGCGCATCGGGGCGCGATCAACTTTTTGGGACAGCGGTTTGTGCGATCGCGGGCATTCTCTACCTCAGCAATCTCGCCGAACCCGTCAATCTTTCACTGCCTTTGATGTTAACGGGTGGCATTCTTACCTTTAAGGGCCGTGCTGGACTTCGCATTCTAGGGTTTCCGATGCTTTTGCTCTGGCTGGCGACCCCCAATGAATTGCCCTACTTAGTTGCGCCTTTTACGGTCCCTTTACAAATATTTATTGCCAATGTGGTGGGCATTATTCTAAAACTGTTTGGGTTCCCGGTTACGGTCGATCAGTTTTATATTTATTTGAATGGGAAACAAGTTGAGGTCGCGCCTTATTGTGCTGGATTGAAAATGATGTTTACCAGTGTCTATGTCGCGCTGCTATTGCTGAACTGGACAGGGTTAGACCAGCGCCGTGATTTTGTTCTCTTTTTTATAAGTTGTGCTGCTGGACTTAGTGTCGTCGGTAATATTATTCGTAATACCATCCTGACTTATTTTTATGGTACGGGCCAAGATGCGCTATTTGTCTGGCTGCATGATAGTTGGGGCGGCGATCTTTATTCAGCCGCACTTCTAGGAATATTGGTGTGGTGGATTGGGAAATTTGAATCTCGATCGCTCCCTCTCTTGCCCAAGGAGGACCAGAGTTAGGCTCTACATGAAGATTTCGTTATCACACCCCCTCCTGTGCCCTATCACCTAACACCTATGGCATCTCTAACCCACACACCCGATCGTATCACTCGAATTCTGCTCTTACTGTTTCTGACTATCATCCTGACGATCGGAGCCGTCCCTGGCTATCTAGCGGGGAAATGGCAATGGCAAAATCCACCCGCTGTCAAAGCCTTGGCTCAACTCAAAGCCATTCGTAAACAAGGCATTCAAGTTCCCGGTTGGCCGACCCAAGAGCAGCGCTCAGTGATTTTGGGCGAACATCCTTGGTCGATTCAACAGATCAAAAACGATCGTAATGAAGACGCTAGCCTGTTTCTATTTACTCAAAACGGACCCAAAGATCAACCTCAGATTGAATGGTCAGAAATTAATGGAATTCAGCGTTGGCAGACGGATTCCGATGGTGAGCAATCATTTGATTTCAAACTTGCTAATAGCAACAGTTCTGTCACAAGTTCTGTCACAGCAAAAATCTTCCGAGCCTGGACTACAAAACGGACCTACGCTGTATTGGAGTGGTATGCCTGGAGCGATGGTGGGCATCCTAGCCCTAGCCATTGGTATGTTGCCGATCGTATTGCCCAGATCAAAGGCCAACGTCAGCCATGGGTTGCGGTCGCGATTTTGTTTCCCATGGAACCACTTGACGATCTAAACAAATACCGCGATCGTGTAACTGAACTCGCCAAAGCCATCCAACTACAGCTTGCCAACCAAGCCCTACGTCCTCAAGCACCTACCTGATAATTCACTATTCGCCCGCCCCCATGAAACGTGTATCCATTCTGCTTTCTCTCTTGCTCGTTCACGGAATCGTCCCTAGCGCGATCGCCCAAACGTCCATGCCGCCAGATATTCAGTCAGATGTTAAGCCGCCAGGAGTCAGCGCGCAGAAATTGTTAGAGCAAGCTCGCCAACGATTGCGCGATCGGGGTGAATTGCCTGCCGAAACTATGCCGGATGTCCAGTCTGATGTGACAGTTCCCGGTCAGATCGCGCCGCAACCCTCCAGCTTCAGCACCTATCGCCTGGGTCCGACGGATGTGATTGCGGTGTATGTACAACGGTTTCAAGATTTGAGTTTTCAGGCGGCGATCGACCAAGAAGGCAAAGTAACCCATGCCGTATTGGGCAAAATTTCGCTCCAAGGTTTAACCATTGATGAAGCTCAAGAGCGAGTGCGTCAAGCCGTAAGTCGCTATATTATTAACCCGATCGTTCTTCTTTCCCTCTCGACTCCTCGCCCGGTTCAAGTCACGATTTCGGGTGAAATTGCTAAACCTGGCCTTTACCCATTGTTGCAAACTGGCGGTCGAGTTTCGTCTGTATTGCTCGCGGCGGGCGGGACCACAGAACGCGGTGATTTGAGAGCCGTAAAAGTCCGACGAACCTTCACCAACGGCACCATAAAAGAGCAAGATATTGACTTGTATACACCTCTTAAAGATGGCTCAGCATTTCCAGACTTACGGTTACAAGATGGCGACGTGATAGTGATTCCGGCACTAGATCCAGCAAAAGTAGGAGATTACGACCGATCGATCGTAGCCCGATCGACTCTAGTTAAACCCGTTCTCACCATTAGAATTCTTAGCTATGCCCGAGGTGGTCTAACGGAAGTCCCAGTGCCCAACGGAAGTAAGTTTGTGGATGCATTGGCAAAAAGTGGCCTGAATCCAGATCAAGCCAATCTAGCTCGCATTGCAGTTATTCGGTTTGATGCAGTTCAGCAAAAAGCAATCACCTTTGAAGTGAATGGAAAAGATGCGCTGATGGGTAATCCGACGCAAAATATAGCACTTCAGGATAATGATGTCATTGTAGTTGGCCGTAACTTTGTGGGTAGAATCACTTATGCTCTGAATGTATTCACCCAGCCATTTCGCGATGTACTGGGATTCACGTTGTTCTTCAGAGAACTAAGCAGAAGCACTTCAAGCCTATTTGGTCCAACAGGACAGTAGAAAATTCAGCATATTGAATTCTCGGTATTCTTAATTCTCAATTCAACATTCCCCCATCCCCATGGCCTCTCCCCTCATTAAGCGTTATTTTCTGGCTGTCGATCGTTATAAATGGTTGATACCGACTGGATTGGCTTTAGGGCTGACGGGCGGGGGGCTAGTTCTGTCTATTCCGGATGCGGCTCCGGTATATACGGTGGAAGCGACGCTGGTGGGAAATCGACCGACGACTATTTTTTCGGCGACGGGGACGGAAGTGCGGCAACCGATTGAGAGTATTACGGCAGATGCGATTTTGAGTGATGAAATTATTACTAAAACCGCTAAGGAAGTGGGACTTGAGGCTCGGGCGATGATGCGAAATCTTAAGGTTAGTTTGCCGACAGCAGTAGGAGCTAAAGATAAAAAAGCGCCGACAGGCAATGCAGAACGAGTTAAGTTGGAATATAAAGATACTAATCAAAATCGGGCGAAACAAGTTGTTGAACGGCTTTCACAAAGTGCAATCGATCGTAGTAAAGGCGGAAATACAGCGCGTTTGAATGAAGTGATGAAGTCGCTTAATCAACGATTGCCGAAAGTTCGGGAAGAATTGACAATTGCAGAACAAAACCTAGAAGCCTACGATCGCGCTGAAGGTCCAGCATTGATTGCGGCCCAAAATGGGAGTATTAGTAGTGCGATCGCTCAGGGCGAAAATCAACAACGCGCCCTACAAGTTCAAATTGAAGGCGTGAATGCAGAAATTGGTAGTCTACAAGGCAAGCTTGGAATGACAGCCGAGGAAGCTTATGTATCCTCGGCCCTGAGCGCAGATCCGCGTCTGAGCAGTCTCACTAGCCAAATTGCCCAACTGGAAACCCAACTTGCGATCGCGAGTAAAGACTTTCGACCTGAGCATCCCACTATTATCCAACTCACGACCCAAATTAACGTCTACGAAACCCAGCTTCAGCGACGTGTGGGTGAGGTGATGGGTGGCGGCGGCGTGGCACGACCATTCCCTGCTGATGTCCGTCAAAGCAGCAGTCTTGATCCCGAGCGTCAAAGGCTGGCGATGCGTTTAGTTGAACTCACTACTCAGCGCGATAGTTTGACTCGGCAATTGACCATTGTGGGTGGTTCGGGTGTGAAGCTTCGAGAACAATTGCAAAATCTACCGAATAAACAACTTGCTCGTGTTCGGTTAGAAGACCAACTCAAACTTAAAAAAATACTCCATGATCAAATGCAAGCCAAACTTGTGGATGCTCGAACGGCTGAAGCAGAAACGGTTAGTAGTTTGAGTCTTGCGCAACTCAGTGCCTTACCACTCGAACCCGTTGCCCCTAAAAATCCACTGTTGTTAATCATTGGTGGTGGTATTGGTGGATTGATTTTGGGTGCGGGGATTATCTTCTTATTGGATATGCTGGAAGGCACATTGTATACCCCAGAAGATCTACAGGAAAGTCTCAAAAATCAGGATGCATTGGTGTTGGGAATGTTGCCTAATATGCCAATTCAAGAATTGCATCAAAGTATTCCGTTGTTGACTCAGGCTGAATTGCTTTATGGAGAATCCTATGACCGCTTCCGCAGCAATCTTCGGCTAAATGAAGGTAAGTTACCGCGTATTGTTTTAATCACTAGTACGATCGCATCTGAAGGGAAGTCAACTGTTGCGTATAATCTTGCGATCGCGGCGGCTAGATCTGGGAAGCGTAGTTTGATTATTGAATTTGATTTACGGAGTTTATCCCATAGCCGATCGGTGAGCATGGGATTAAATGCAGACCAGCAGCTTGAACCATTGCGCTATTATTCACAGGTTAATGACTGTGTTCAAATTGTTCCAGAGATTGAGAATTTGTATATCATTCCGAGTCCTGGGATTCAGCGTCAAGCCTCGTCAATTATTGAGTCTAATGAAGTTAAGTGCTTAATTGAACATGTGCGTGGACGTTTTGATTTTGTGGTGGTGGATGCTCCGTCGTTGAGTCAAAATAATGATGCGTTGCTATTGGAACCGCTGACAGATGGATTGATTTTGGTGACTCGTCCCGGTATTACGCAGCAAAGTGTAATGAATGAGGCTATAGAACAATTGAATGAATCGGAGACTATTCGATTTTTGGGTGCGGTGGTGAATGGCGTTGAAATTGTTATGCCTAAACATATTCCCCAAGAGGCCGATCGATCGTTTATTCCCGCAAATCGTCAGGTCCAATCTGTTGAGGCGATCGCTGCTGGGGTACCGTTGAATTAAGTCGATGTATTGTACCAAAAATATTGTTCATCTGTGAATATCTAGTGCCCGATCGAAGAAGAGATCTTGATAAAGTCATCAGCCGCTTTAGCGAGAACCTCATCCATCCAAGCGTTGATGCTTTTACCA
Organism: Alkalinema sp. CAN_BIN05; assembly: GCA_026786325.1. Classification (GTDB taxonomy): domain Bacteria; phylum Cyanobacteriota; class Cyanobacteriia; order Leptolyngbyales; family Leptolyngbyaceae; genus JAAFJU01. Next base: position 8,056 of record JAJAYH010000410.1, read on the forward strand.
GATTTAGTGGCGGCGAGGAAAAGCTGGCGATGACGCTCAGGAGACGTTCTGAAGGGGAGCTTTCCTGAGAATGGCTTGTCGGGTTCTTGACCGATTTCTTCACAGAAATTGAGATAGTCATCGACAGAATCTTGAAATGCTTCTTTTGCTTCGGCAACAGTTTCGCCTTTGAAGGTGATCACATCGCGAATATCTAAGATACGACCAAAGATGATCCCTGCTTCATCATCAACTTCCATGTGGCCGACGTAGCCTTTGTGATTCAGCATAATTATTGTTCTCCTGGTGTAATGCCTGCGTTGATGAGGAAGTCTCTGACGGATTTGATGGCACCTTTATCAGTTTCTCGCTCCGGATGAGGTTCATGAAAAACAGCCTTTCGATCGTTGAGGAACACTCGAACGCGACTACCTTTTCCCTGAGTGATGGTCGCATCTAGGGCAATCAGGAGTTTGATAATGTCGGTCCAGGGAATGTCCGCAGGAACGGGATTCGTAAAGATATCTGCTAGGGTCTTTCGGTGCTTCTTATTCATTCTAGACGATAGCAATATCTGATATCAAGATCATTTGGATAGTTTACTCTAGATAGGCCATGAGCCAATGTACTGTTGATTATTATGTCGAGCTATTTTCGATCGTTTATTCCCCCAAATCGCGAGGTTCAATCCGTTGAGGCGATCGCTGCTGCGACACCGTTGAATTAAGGAGATTTAGGAAGCTGGTGGTGTAGTGCAGACCTTTTAGGGTGATATGTGCGTGAAAAACTAAGATTATGTGAATAAAATATAGATTTCTGGTGAATTGAGACTATTTTTAGGGAATTCTACGTCTAAGGGATGAAGTAGAACCTACACGCCTTCACGAGGAATGCACCATGATGGAAGTATTGACGACAGCAGCGGCGATGGCGATCGGTAAGATTGCGTTAGATAAGTTTGTGGAAGGTGGCGCGGGGGAGTTGGGTAAGCAACTGACGACGGCGGCCTCGAAGAAGTTGATGGAACTCGCGAATCCGATTTGGGAAAAGATTCGGGGTAATAAGCGGGCGGTTGAGGTGTTGAGTGGTGCGGCGGCGGATAAGGCGGAGGATGTGCAGGCGTTGACAAACTATCTGGCGACGTTTTGGAATCAGCCGGAGTTTGCGGAGACGGTGAATGATTTGGCGAATGATTTACATTTTGAGTTGACGCAGATTCAGAACAATAGTCCGATTACGACGAATGTTTATGAAGGCGGCACAGCTTACGTTACGCCGATTACTGGGTCGAAGAATAAGAACTACATTGGTGGTGTGCATCATCATAAAGATGATTAGTCGTAGTCCGAGAGTCCCGGGGCCCCCCAAAACCCCCCGGGTTAGGGGGGGGTTATGTTGGTGTTTTTTGTCAAATTTATATTTAAAAATAAAAAATAAAACAAACGGG
>JAJAYH010000411.1 GCA_026786325.1 Alkalinema sp. CAN_BIN05
AACAAACTCTCCTGCTTGAATAGATAGATTGATATCTTGCAACACGGCCAGCGGACCTTGCTTTGTGGTGAACTGTTTAGATAATTGATCAACTTGTAAAAACATAACGATCGCTCCTAAGAAAATCAAATGGGTGAATTCATAACCGATCGAGTTAAATAGAACAAGAATTAAGTAGACCAACGACAAATGGCCCGAATTGCATATTGAAATAATAGGTCCAATACTAAACCGATCAATCCAATCACAATTAAATAAACAAAGATCTCATCAGTTCTGAGAAAACGACCTGCGACGCTAATCCGTCGTCCCAAGCCTTCCGTCGCCGCCACCAACTCCGCCACAATCACCAACTGCCAAGCCGCAGCCAGATTGATTCGGCAAGCATCAAGAATGCCGGGAATGACATGGGGAAAGATAACCGTCGTGAGCGTTTGGAGACGATTTCCACCGAGCATGTAGGTCGCTTCGATCAAATCCTTCGAGACAAACTTCACCGTATCCATCACCATCAGGGCATTAAAGAAAAACGTCCCCATAAAAATCAACGTAATCTTCGGTTCTTCTCCAATGCCTTGATATATGATCAGCAAGGGAATGAATGCTGGAGCAGGCATATACCGAATCAGCCCAAACAACGCCTCCAACGAAGCCCGAATACTTGCAAAACTCCCCATCAGAATGCCGATCGGAATGGCCACCAGCATCGATAGCGAAAAACCAATGCCCACCCGCCAGAGACTCGCTATTGTATCCTGCCATAGTTCGCCCGATGCCCCCATCCGAAGCGCCGCCGCCCATACTAAACCAGGCGATGGCAAGAACTTCGGGTCGATCGAAGCAAACTGCGTTACCAGCCACCAGATCAATAGCGGAATGACGATCGAAGCGATCGTTAATCCCAGACTGAGGGGTTGAGGAATCTCCTCGGCTAACCGCCAGAAGACAGTGGGACGGAGGGTTTCAATGGATTTGGAGGGGAGTTTCACAATGGTTTTAGAGTGGTTTTAGAGTGGTTTTAGAGTGGTTTTAGAGTGGTGATTTAAGGGATGGAATCATATCTAAAGATGCCTATTTCTTTTGCTTTGCAGCATAGGCTTTAACAAACCGATCGTCAAAGAGTTTAGTGAGATCGGGTTTCGTTTTTGCCATGCCAATTTCAGTGAGAAAGGCTGTCATTTTTTCGGCGGCATAGGGCAAAGAATTCATATCAGTCCCAGGCTGAAACGCTTTTAGGTTTTCTTCTATGGTGAAAATCTTGGTCCCGTCAGCATACTCTTTGTATTCTGCGGGAGTCACACCGCCACGCTTGGCCATAATGGCGATCGAGCCTTCGGGATCAGCTTTGATTGCATCAAGAGTAGCAAACCAGCTATCGACCATGGCTTGAACCTTATCTGGATTGGCTTCTAGAAATTTCCGACTTACAACCAAATGGTCAGAAATCGAACCCGGAAAATCTTTAGAACTGAAGAGTTCCTTACTTCCCTTGAGTTTAAGCGCCTGGGTCGTAAAGGGCGCAAAGACTGCCACTGCGTCTACCTGTCCTGCAACAAAAGCCGCTGCTGCTTTACCCGTTTCTAACGGTACAAATTGAATGTCTTTAACCGTTAGACCTTCTTTTTTGAGTCCTTGAATCAGAAGGAAATGATCGACTGTTCCCTCTTCTGCGGCAACTTTTTTGCCTTTTAGATCTGCGATCGAATTAATCCCATTTCTAACAATAATTTTGTCATTTCCGGTGGAGTTATCATTCACTAAGACAACAACTTGATCGGCTCCTCCTGCAACAGAACTAATCGTATCTCCGAGGGTTTGACTATTCGCATCAATCTGCCCCGCAGCGAGGGTAGTGATCGATTCGACATATCCATCAAACCATTTGAGATCAACTGCAACTTTGTTCGCTTCAAAGATCTTTTTATCCTGTGATACCTGCCAAGGAAACCAACCTGGCCAAGCACTAAATCCGACCTTAATGTCCGATTTTGCTGGCGGAGCGTCAGACGATTTTGTACCGGGATTACTACAGCTCAAGGTGGTTGTAAGCATTGCAAAGAAAAGAATTGTCGTGAGAAGCGATCGCCGTTTCATAATTATTACTCAGGATTTAACCATCAACCTTAGAACATCAAAAGCCCGGAAGAAACCACAACAGCTTTCAACTGTCTAGAGTTCCTCCCGGGCTTTTCTCCCGCCGTGTAATTAGCGTATCGACATAGTTTCTAATCAAAACTACATACTGCCAACCCGTCTCTCTCGGACCAGCACCCCTTAACAGATAAATGCTGTTAAACGATCGGAACCCTAGAAACTTATAAATTTTACCTACGCCATTAAAAGTTAGTCTGACAAACTAAACATTAGAGACCTGACGAATGTATCAATCAACATCTAGATTAACTGTATCAAAAAGCACTTTATAAGATTACTCAAACATTGATAAAGCAAAATAATCTAAATTCATCCTGGGGCTTGCTTCTGATCGCCTCCTTCCTTTAAGATTGTTAAGTAAGAGATCATTTAGTTCGATCGCTCAAAAATTTAAATATTGCAAGGAAAGCTTCTAGGGTTCCGGTGATGAGTTTTATTGAATTCACCATGACTGGTCCGAGAGAAGCAGTTAGGGTAAAGGTTTTAGAATCTTCCCCCTGACCACACGGCGGGAGAAAAGCCCGGGAGAACCATACAGACTCTAGGTTGAGTGCATTTTTATTGTGCTTTTACCCGACTGTGGGAACTCCTGGGCTTTGTGGTTTCAATGGCGATCGGTTAGGTGAAAACCCAGTGGAACAATGAGGGAAATTCTATGAGTATGAGCGTTCTCGATCCGGCCCAAATTCATCTTAAGGAAAAACTGCCTGGTGGCGCTTACTGGCAGGGTGTGATTAAACGGGGTAAAACTTTACGTATTCAGGATTTGGAAGGGTCTCATGGGGTGTCGATCGTCTGCTACAACGCGGATAATCCGATCGAACGCCTCAATGTCGCGGATACTGCCAAAATTCAGTTCAATGCTTTCTTAGGAAAAGGGAAAGTGTTGTATTCGGATATGGGACGGGTGTTGATGTCGATTACGGAAGATACATCGGGATGTCATGATTTGATCTGCGGTTGTAGCAATGCTGCGAGCAATGAGAAAAAGTATG
>JAJAYH010000412.1 GCA_026786325.1 Alkalinema sp. CAN_BIN05
ACCTTTGACGACAGCAGTTTAAATGGGGTTTGAGGGTCTAGAAATTCATATATCGCGACTCTCAAAACTACGGTAGTACTTTTTCAGATCCCATTGACAACTCATACATAGCACTTATGTACACTTGTACATAAGTGCATAATTGAAGAGCTTCGGATGTGTGGACAGCCCATTATCTATGAACCTCCACGCATCTTTTGTTCAATGGAGCGAAGCGTATTCTGAATTTCACGGTCACGAAGTTCTGGGTCAATATCTTGGATATATTCCACCGACGAAAAGTCATCTCCACGCTTTCTATTTTGTGGTGGCTCAAGTGCCTCAATTAAAAGAGCTTCTAATGTGCCAATCATAGATGCAAGACTCGGCTGTAATGGAATCTCTAGTAATTGACCATCTTCTGTAACATCAAGCAGACCAAACCAAGAAAACCGATTCCATCGACTACCAAGTCGATCAATCGTATGTTCATAAAGACGTTTTCCAACTGGGCGATCAATTGATCGTCCCACATAAACTACTGTATGGTGGTCATACAGAATATAAATGCCCTTCTGTTTTCCAAAATCTACAGGTTTTGTTGAAGCTTGTTGTTTCCCGAACATTTTCAGGTCTCCTCGCCAGACTACGAGATCACGCTGCCAATACATTCCAAATGCGCGAATAATTGAATCAGAACTTTCAACCTCCGCCTCAGTTACCTCTGTTGCAGAGATAGATCTTGTCGCAATTAGCTTCGGTAAATTGATCGGGAGTTGTTTGGTTATAACTTCATTTAGCCCAAACACGCCCCTACTTATTTTGATAAATGGTGAACTATCACCCTCATGCTTAATGGATGCTGTTATTTGTGCGTTAACAGTACTGTGAGGTGTTGCTCCATCAGTTTTGTAATATCCTTGAGTAAGAATTCGCTCAGAAATTTCTGAATAGTCAAGTGGCTTCTGCGCCTCACGTAAAACTCGGATAATTGCCTCACGCCATGTTCTCTCCAAAATAGTCTCCTGAAATTCAATGTTTGCTAGAGTTTCCATTGAATGACATCTTTAAATTCTCATTCCGCACCCAAAGCAATTCTATACCAAAAAGAGATCGCCCCTCCCAAAGAAGAGACGATCGCCTCCGATTGTTTTGCCGCCGCTAACACAGGACCGAGAACCAAGTCATCGATCTTTATTCCAGGTAAAAGCAATCTGAAATTACGTTCAATTGAATCCTTATCCCAATTTAAAAAAGACATAATAAATATACTTCTATGGTTTAAGCTTCTCGTAATCACATTGATGATTAAAAGATAATCTAGCTACAGGATCTAGCCACAATAGTCCGATGTCGAGGATCGGATTCAACAGTAATTATGGCTTCAAATCCAGCGTCAGCTAACGCAGCTTCCACATCAAATGTATAGTAATCATCCGTCCAAGGCTCTGTGCTTTTCATTAATGTAAACAGTACAGGCGGTAAGCTTTGGATGACTGTTGATTTGGGATTATTATCTACAATTGCAATATGTCCGCCACTTCTAAGAATTCGTCGCATTTCTTGAAAAATCTCAACCGTTGCCGATCGGGGTAATTCATGCAAAACAAATTGCAGACTAACTAAATCAAACGATGATGATGCAAACCCAGTAGTTTCTGCGCGGGCATGAATCCATTGTGAAATTGAACAATTTTTATCTTGCACCCTTGCGATCGCCAACATATAAGGCGACAGATCTAAACCGATCGTGTTCACCGTTTGATTTATATCGAGTGCTTGATTTACATCGCGTGCTTTTGTTTGGTAATGGTCGTGTAATGTCCGAGTGGAAATGCCCACAGAACAGCCCACATCCAAAATATCTCGAACATTGGTAATACCCTGTCGATCGAGAACCTCATGAAAGCTCGATCGTAAGCGGGCCTGTGCTTGATCAGCGGTCAGCGACTCATTTTTCCAAATCCGTAATGCCATTGCGTAGGTTGCAGACTCCGCCTCAAACGCTGCATCCCAACACAAGTTTCCCTGATCGTAGGCATGAAACGGAACATTATAATAATCGGGATATTGAACATCTACATTCGTGATTGCACTAAGTTCTACCTGAACTCCAGATGCCTTCAACGCCGCATAGTTCGCACGCCACATCACACCATTCTTCTCCGCTGTCTGAATCAAGACCTTGCGAGCTTGTTGCTTCATCACCGCATAGACTGGCTTGGTCCGAATTAGCTGATTCACAAATCGTGACAGCAGATCCTCCCCTGCCCAATCAGGCTTTTGCTTCGTGAGTTGGTTGCGCGTTGGAGGTGTTTGCATGATATTGACCAGATTCTTCAACGATGGGAATTCATCTAGTGTACAAGCACAGGACTAGCGACTACAATCCCGATCGCGCCTTTCACGCCCCTTCCACACCCATGACGTAACGCTCTAAAATAAACGGCTGTTCGGTAGAGGATTGCTCGACCAGAAACGGTTAAAGGCTATTTCGGCAGGAATATAATTTTACCCATAAAATATATTGCATTTTTTAACGATCGGCTCTAGAATAAAAACGAATATTCACCTTTTCAAGTAAATATCATGATTATCAAAGCTCCGTTGAAATTTGTTGCGGTTGTGATGTTAGGAAGTCTAACGTTTGGCTCCATCTCATCATTAAATGCCTCGGCTGCTGCGCTGACTACGAAGACGATGAAAAAATCAGAAATACCTATCATGGAGCAGCTTAGATTAGATGAAAAACAGAAAAGAAGTATTCAAGCGAGTCGAACAAAACGGACGATCGCGATCAAAAAAGTATTAACTAACGACCAGGGAACAAAGTTCGATCGGCTTCGTGGTAAACAAAAGCTTCCTGCTATTATTGGCCAACTGAATCTGGATACAAAACAGAAGACGGCTGTGATGGCTGCTATTGAACAAGCTCAAAAGGAAATCAAAGACATTCTAAATACTACTCAAAGAAAGCAACTCGAAGACTATCTCGCTAAAAATAAGCAAACGGCTGAGTAGTGCTGGATAATTTCGATCGTATTCAATGATTAGTTCTTGAAAAGTTGGGGTAGATACAAAAAAGTTGTCCGGGTATAGGCTGGAAGTATTCACACTCCGGTCCCAAATAGCTATGTCTTGATGCTAGTTTTAGGGCTGGTGCTGGGAACTGGAGCTTGGGGGCTGAGTCCTACATCGATCGCTCTGGCTCGTCTGAAATCGGCTTCAGCACTCATTTCAAAGCCTAAAACCGATCGAATAAATCCGCGATACCGATAGGCTTTGGAATATCTAGGGCTAAGCTTAATGGCGAGTCCAAGAATGACGATCGCTTCTTCATAATGACGATTTTTACCCAGTGTGGCGGCTTCTTGGTAGAGTTCCTCGGCTGTTAAATGGACGCTGGAACTTTCTCGTTTGGCGGTGGATTTGACAGTAGATCTAAAATCAGATTTGACATTAGATGATTGTGCGAATCCTATATCAATAGCTTCAATTTCTTTTTTTAAATATTCATAAGCTGCATTGATTTGTTTAAATCGTTCTTCTGCGGTTTGCTTTTCAATCACATCAATAAACCGATCGGGGTGCCATTGTCGCGCAAGATTGCGATAGGCATCTTTGATTTGTGCGGGTGTTGCATTAATATCAACAGCTAAGATTTGACAGGCTTGGAATTTAGTTTTCATAGTGTCCTCAATTCATTCCAAGTATTGGTATTTCTTGATGATGTCCCGTCCTATGATTCATTTCGGCAATCGCTCTGCTAAGCGTTCAGAGTTTTGAAATGCTTTCCAGGACAGTTTCAGTCCATTGGGTGCGGGATATTTGGTGTCGTAAACCATGATTACATTAGTTAATTTTCGCCGTGCGCCCCGTAGGATTTGGTTTCCTTCGGCTAACGCTAGGGAGGTTCCACCGTCTAAATTCATCGCTTCCCAACATCCTAATGCTTGCATAATTTCGGCTTCTTGTTGTAATGAAATGGGTTTAATAAAGGTAACGTGTAGTAGTTTTTTTCGGTTGGGTGTAAATCCGATCGCACTCCGTACCGCCACACCCATTACACCAGGATCAGTAAAGCCTTCTTGTTTTGGCCTGACTGAAATCTGACCTTTACGCAGTAGTCGTGGACCTGCCGTTAAGGAGAACCAATGGTCTTTCCAGTTGGGTTTGCCGTCGGTTCGAGCCGTGACCATTTCTAAAAGATTGCCGCTTTTCACCCCTAATGTTGTTCCGTAGTTTTCCCAAGGACTGTATTTAAGAAACTCTCCGCCGGAAACCATATTTCCCATAACCCGTTTTTGGGCATCCATGCTGAAAAATGTCCCGCTCATAGTGAGTGCAGCCTGGTGTCGTCGAACAAATTGGACAAAGAATTCATCGCCTCTGGTCGATCGGGCACTGTTGGCTTGATTGGCTTGATTCGCTAGGCCAACGCTAAGGAATGTTTCTGAATCACTGAGGTCTATTGTGGCAACATATAGCGGTACGCCTAGAATGGTGCGGGCAATCATTTTTAAAGGTTTCGCGTCGGCTGAATTTCGATCGTCTACCCTAAAATCTAAATTAGGTCTATCTAATTTAGGGGTAATACTGACCTCGGATTCGTCATCAAGGGCAGCAAGATTGTTGTCGTCAGTTTGGGCCGATGATCGTTCCACTTTTTGAGCTGTTGTCCATGGGCCGGGTAACATCAAACTCACGGTGATTAATCCCAAGCCCAAAAGTGCAATGAGTCGGGTGACCAGAACGGAAGAATCGGCTGTTTTTTGTCTAGTGCGATCGCGCCACAAATTTAAACGAGGTTTAGACACAGCTATTTATTGGGGGTGCGCGTTCGAGATTTCTGAGATTTTACCTTGATTTTATGATCCTAAATCAATCCATTCACCGCCAACAGCGCCTCCAACGATCCACACAACAACAACCGATCGCCCCCGCCAATCAAGGTTTCTGGCTCCGGCAAGCGCATAAATTTACCATCCCGTCGAATCGCTTGAATCTGAACCACCTTAGCCGTTAAACGATAGAGATCAGCAATTGTCTGATCCACAAGCTCACTACTCTCCGTCACCCGAACCCACTGACAAGAATTCTGCGGGGAGGGAACTGCCGCTTCACCTTTTGCTAACTCATCAAAGGCACCCATCTCAGAACTTTCGCCTACCAATAAAAGCCGATCGCCCTGTTCCAAGGTTTCGGACGGATCAGGATAATCAATCTCCTGATCGCCTACGCGTCGAATCGCCATCACCGTCACGCCCGTCAACCGCCGATAATCTGTTTCCTCAAGGGTCAACCCTAACAATGGAGAATCATCGGGCACGCCATACCAACGATTGTTCAAATCACCCACCACCGACTTCACCTCACGGGCTACTTGTGCCCCCGATCGTGCAGGTAAGAGTTCCGCATAACGAGAATCCCGAATCGCCTGGACCCGTTTTTGAGCTAACGAGACTGACAACCCACGACCCGACCACAAATGCGCTGACAATTCCAAACTTGCCTCAAACTCAGGCTGCACCACTTCCCGCGCCCCAAGCTGATACAACGACTCAATATCTTGGGGTTTAATCGCCCGCACCACAATGTCTAACTCCGGCGCAAGATCCAGCGATCGTTTCAAACACAACCTCATACTCATAGGATCGGGCAACGCGATCGCCATCCCCCGCGCCTCATTCACGCCCGCCTTATCTAGCACATACAAACTCGACGCATTGCCGTAGACATAAGGAATACCCTCATCCCGCAGCATTTGAATCCGGCTCTCGGATTGATCCACCACCACAACCGGACAATCTTGTTCGCGCAACAGTTTGACAATATTCTTACCAATTCGACCATAACCACAAACCACCACATGATTGCTCTGGGGAAGATGTTCTGCAACATCTAGCGGTTGGTCGGATTGTACTAAGAATTTCGCCAAAAATGGCACCGACTCCGCCCAAGAGAACAAGGTTGGCACAGCCCGCAAAATAAACGGCGTAACCACTAATGTCACGGCTGTCGTTCCCAAAATCAAGAGATACACCTGACGCGAAACCAAGCCCAAAACCTGACCCTCACTCGCCAACACAAAGGAAAATTCCCCAATCTGTGCCAAGCCCAATCCCGCAATCAACGCAGTCCGCAAAGGATAACCAAACAGCTTCACTAATGGCGCAATGATTAAAAACTTGCCAAGTAGAACCAATGCAACTAAGCCTAGAATCAGTTCTAAATGGTTCCAAACAAATACTGGATCAATCAACATCCCGATCGATGCAAAGAAAATCGTGGCGCAAATATCCCGCAGCGGTTCCACATAGGTCAGCGTCTCATCCGCATACTCCGCCTCCGAAATCATCAAGCCTGCTACAAATGCGCCCATCTCAATAGATAGCCCCAGCGCCTCGGTAATCAACGCAATCCCCAAACACAGCGCGACGACACCCAACAAAAATAATTCTCGACTCTCCGTCTTCGCCAACAGCCGCAACAACCCCGGCACCACCCAAATCGCCGCCGCAATCGCACAAAGCGCAAATACTCCAGTCTGTAATAAAGCCCAGCCGATCGCCAGCCCAATCTCCTCGATCGGCTTATCCAAGGCAGGCAACACCGCCAACATCAGCCCCAACGCCAAATCCTGCACCACCAAAATGCCCAACATCACCTGCCCGTGGGAGGTCTCAGCTTCATTGCGCTCCATCAACGACTTCAGCACTACCGCTGTCGAGGACAATGACAAAATCGCGCCCAAAAATACGCCCTGTGCGGGAGACGTAACCCAACCCAACCCGAGTGAAGCCAACGTTGTAATCAAGATAGTGAGGGCAATTTGCAACCCACCGCCGCCCAGACTAATCACCTGAACCTTGCGTAATTCAGAAAAAGAAAATTCAACTCCCAGGGCAAAGAGCAAAAACGCCACACCAAATTGCGCCAGCGTCTCCACCTGCACCACTTCTTTAATCAACCCTAGCCCCGTCGGACCGACGATGATCCCAGCGATCAAATACCCTAACAGCACAGGCTGCTTCAGTAATGCAGCAAATAAGCCACCCGCCGCCGCCGCCGCCAATACTGTTACTAAATCTACAATTAAACGAAAATCTTCTTGCACAGGGAGCCGTATTTCTTAGAGAATTGTTACGTTCTATTAACCTTAACAATACTACGCCTTCGCTTAATAACGGCAGATTTGAGGAGAGAATAGCGATAGGAAATACTCTCCAAGAGCAATATATGGCAGCACATATAGACTATATTGTAAAGGCTGTACATTTATTAGTACAGCTAATAAATACATAATTTCGCAGTAAATTCAGTTTTTAATCTACAATTTTATGGGTTATGAATAACGAGACAATTGCGTACAAAATGTTGGTTCATGTGGAAATCTAGGGAATTGTAACCCAACAAATATCGGTTTGAGTCTGCTGTCATTATGCGTATGGATTATTTATGAGTATTGAGAAAATTGTTGAACAAGCCCTGCAAGATGGCTACCTAACCCCCGCAATGGAATCGGAAGTTGGCCGGATTTGTGACACGGCATCTGAGCTTTCGATTGAAGAATATATGGCGCTCGATCGCTTGATGGGTTCGCTGCTGACGGGTGAAGTCGTCGCTGTTCCTCGGAAGCAATTTATTAACATCATGGAAGAATTAGTCCTGACGGAGTCGATCGCACGGGTGGCTGAAATTGAGGCCAGTAGTGAGCGAACGCTAGATCTTGGTGACATTTCAGCTTATGCACTCAACCGATTACCACCGCTGTATGCAACCACCGAAGAAGGCGCAACCTACCAACGATCGCGGGCCAAAGAAGAGCTACATGACATCATTGCGAAATGCGTGAATGAAGCGATCGCTGCCAGTCTCGATCGGCCTGACTTCTTCCCCGAACGAACTGTAATTGCAAATAAGGGCACCAAGCAAGAGCTACTCAATCAAGTCAGTAGCTTGCTTCAAACCTACGCCCATGGATTAGATACTATTGATACAAGCCGGTAGAAATAACAGAACATTTATTCGGCAATACTCATGAGAGGCTTTTACAGCAATGGAGAAGCCTTTTCATTTTGGCTTGACTTGCACAATCGCATTCCAGTCACATTCCAATCGGATTAACCCAACAAGTTCTAGGGCCGAACTGTCACCACTGTCCCTAAAGAAACTTGACTAAACAACGCCGTCACATCTCGATTTTTCATCCGTAAGCAACCATGGGATACCGCCTGACCAATGGCATTCTCACTCGTCGTGCCATGAAATCCTAATTTCATATGCTGATCCGCCGCAAACCCAATCCACCGAACGCCCAAAGGATTTATGCCTCCGGGAGGGAAAACCTGATCGGTAATAGGGTGTTGCCAAACCGGATTTTTGACCATTTGCCGAATGCGAAAACTGCCCACAGGAGTCTCCCAACCCGGTTGCCCCACGGCCACTCGATAGCTTGCCATTAATTTTTGATTGCGATAGAGGTAAACCGTCCGATCGCTCAAATCCACCATCAAACTGGTATCCTCGGCCCGATCGCCCCAAACAGTCTCAGCAACAGGAACAGATTGATGCACCGCCGCCACCATCGCCGGAGCAGAAGGCGGCAAAGGAGCGCGGCTTTGGAGATATAAAAGCAACCCAGCCATTCCCATACACATCATCATCAACGGACGGGTAACAGACTGGGAATGTATAGAGTTGGAACGTCCAGTAGCCATGGGTTTGGTTAGAAAACAGTAGAAAATAGATGAAAACGTATGGAAAACTAATCCTTTTCTAGCACACCATTCAGGAAGATTTCTGAAATACCCTCAGCCATTTCCTTGAGTTCCATCACCGTGGAACCCGGATCGGTGATGGTGGTTTGGCTAAACCCAGAAATTGCAAACATGCCCAAAAATACCCGTGCAACCAGGCGGGGGTTCATTTTACGGTACACACCTTGGTCCATGGCCGTCTGAAAAAATGCCTCTCCCACATCCGTCATCTTCTGGACAACATCGGTTTGAATTTGATCTCGCAAATCTTCATGGAACTGAACTTCCATAAAACATACCCGCATCAGATCTGCATTCTCCTGTAAATGCAACATCCGACGCTTCATCACCTGAGCAACTGCTTTGTAGCTACCCATTTCACTCAGTTCCGTCAGTAAGTCGGTCAGAATTTCAATCCAACCATCTGTCGCAACCTTGGCTAGAATTAATTTTTTATTCGTAAAATGTCGAAACAGAGTCCCTTCGGCCACGCCTGCTGCCTCGGCCAGTTCTCGGGTGGTGGTGCCGTTGTAACCTTTACGGGCAAAGAGTTTTAAAGCAGATTTTAGAATACGATCGCGGGTCTCGGTTTCTGGGGACGCGACCTGTGGAACTCGTTGAAACGTTGCCATAAACTAACCGCCATAAGAAATTTTAAATGAGAACAGCAGTTGATTGGAATGCTTGTTCCCATTCTCATGGTGGCGACTGGAGAGACAATTAAGTATTAAATAAGTGTTAAAACTTTCAAGAATTTTTGAAATACGATCGATTTGAGTCAGGTTTAAATCAAGTTTAACGTCGTCGCCAACCGATCAAAGCCGCTAGCCCAAACCCAAGAATAGGAAGCAGTACAGCACTCAGCAAGATCACAATTTGCACTTGTTGAGGGGTTGCACTGAGTTGGCGACGTTTGATTTCGCGGGGCCGAATGGAGAGCGCCTGACCATCGGCTTGGCTGACCCAAGTGACAGAATTTAGAAACATATCGCCATTAAGTTGCGCACCAAAAAATGCATCTGTTGCGAATGCAGAGTTACCAAAAATGACGAGCCGAGATTCACGCGGGGGTTCCGTAGGGGTTGCGATCGGACTAGCGGTTGGGGACGGCATTACGATCGCAGCCGGAGTTTCACCGTCAGTGTTGACAGATGGAAGAGAAGGGGACGGACTGGGAGTTGGTTGAATTGGCTTCAAGATCACTTGTCGCATTAACGCAACCGCCAACGGCAATGGACCAGGCCGATCGCCTTCGTTCAATTTAATGGGTTTTTCTTGAAGATTGCTTTCGCCCCAGCTTTGTTTGTTTGTCAAGGCAATCGGAGTGGCTTGAACC
>JAJAYH010000413.1 GCA_026786325.1 Alkalinema sp. CAN_BIN05
GCTAAACTTGAACTCAATCATTCTACTCCATACAAAAATCAGGTCGCATCATGACTCGATCCATCACTGAACTCCAAAGCGAACTCTGGCTGCGAGGATTACTCTCGATCGCTTGGTCGGATGGAAATTTTGACGATCGTGAAAAAGAACTCATCCACACGTTTATGGACCAAAATCCAGAGACCCCACTTGTTCCAGTCACGGCTGACGAATTACAGTTGGCCTTTGCGAATGACCCGGCGATCGGGGAGAATTTCTTGCGGAGCGCCGTGATGGTTGCGCTGGCCGATGGCGTGTATAGCAGCACAGAAGATGAGATTCTGAATCAATTTTGTGATGCGCTGGGGAGCAGTCACGAGATTTTAGAAACGTTGCGTCTGACGCTGTGCGATCTTGAGACTAAGACCGTTAGCCCGTTGGTCAGCAGAAGTTCAGACTCGATCGGAGTTCAAAAACCTAGCATCCCAAAACCCGATCCCCTTAAATCAGTTCGTATTTGGCTGGATGGCATGGAGATTAGCGAACCCAAAGTAGCTCGATTCCTCTGCAAATTGATTCCATCCCAATGTCCTTTCGAGCGAGATGTCGTTGTTTTTGGGAAAAAACTCGTTCACATCCCGCCCATGTGCAAAATAAATCCGCTGTACGATCAACTGGTGGGTCTACGCTTCCGATCGCTCTCTTACTTAGCGGATGTTTGCAAAGAAGACATAACGCCTTATATCTAAGAGAGTATTTTAAAAGTCGAAGATTATACCATTTACACCCGATCCCCCTAGCCCCTACGCCCTCCGGGCAGGCTACACCACAAAAAAGGAGGGAACCTGAATTCAACTCATAGTCCCCCTTTTCAAGGGGGATTTGGGGGATCGGGCTTTTGATACCAACGCAAGGACTTTTCAAACGCCCTCTAAGCAATTTTCAACTCAGATATTGCTTCACCCTAGGCAGCTAAAGAGCTTTGTAATGGTTGCCAACGGAATACCCGATCGCCGCCCATTTCGACCACGATTTTCACCTTTGGGTTCACTTTCGGCAAACTGACTAAATATTCCAGTTCCGTATTTGACAACACATAACCCTCCACGATCCAAAGCAGCAGCCCCTTGGACTTCGGCGGCAAGTTGGTCAACTGGGTATCAATAATCGGCGGCACAAACACCCGATCGCCCACAGCGGGATCAGCGGTAGCGCTCTTTTTGCCTAAGTGCGGTGGCCGAACCCCATGGACACCCGTCAAATACATACTGACATCGCCCATGCCCCGCGCACTCATCATCAATGAGACATACCCGAGCGATCGTAGTCGCCGTCGATAGCGTCCCTCGAAGCCGCCCTCCAAAGGAACATACACGCCCAATGCGCCATGAGTTTCGAGATCTCGTGAGATCTGACCGCCCGTTGTAATAAGTGCCATAGAGTTGAATCTAATCGTAAATTATGGGAAGGTTTTCTACTCTTAGAGCAGTCAGTATAGTGTAGTCAGTTTTTACCCCAAGGAAAAGAGATCTAAAGAATCTCACCCTGTCTAATGCGCTTTTACTACTTTCTAGGGGTTTACGTTGAGGTGAACACGATCGTATTGTCAATACTTTTGCTCTGCACGATTGCATTGTTGTAAAGCAGTATGTTACATTTCTTTACAAGGAGCTTGGTAAATCATTCTCCTCCCAACACAGCAAGCTCGACCAGTCACAAGTTATGTCGGCTGGTTTTTTGTCCATGGTGTTGATTGCGTTTATTTCCTGCCTAAATCTAAAGGAAATTTAGAAATTGAACAGAATTTAGAAATCTGTTCGACTCGGAATCTATTACTACGACAAAGAGCGTGGTACTTTATTCTGTAGCGTTAGGACCATGAAATTTCTAACCTTAAATTTCTAACCTTGGACGGCATATGACGGCTTAGGGCATGGGAGAAGCGCAAAGTATAGATCAAGGTTTCGTTGATATCAGGTTCCCACCATCAAAGTCTGGAGAGTTAATTATGTCCGTCCGTCTATATATTGGCAATTTGCCCGAAGATATTACTCGCCAAGATTTGGAGACTGTGTTCTCTGAAGGAGGTGATGAATCTGCTTCCGCTAAGTTGATTACCGATCGTAAAACTGGAAAATGTCGTGGGTTTGGATTCGTCACGGTGAAGACCGATGAAGAAGCGGATCAATTCATTGAAAAGTTCAATGGCGTTACTGTCAAAGAAACGGTCTTGAAAATTGAGAAGGCACTTCCCCGTGCTAAAGAAGGCGAGGGCGATGCTCCGCCTGCACCTGTTTCTAATAACATCCCGGCCCCGATCGCTGCTGCAAACCGTACTCAAAATAGTGGCGGCGGTGGAAATAAGGGTGATGGAAATAAGGGTGGTGGAAATCGGGGCGGTGGCGGTGGAAACAAAGGTGGCGGTGGAAACAAAGGTGGTGGTGGTGGAAATCGTAGCGGCGGTGGCGGCGGTGGTGCTAGCACTGACAATGGTGCATTCCAGCCCGATCCTCGTTGGGCTTCGGTACTTGAGCAACTAAAGGAGCAGTTGAATGCTCAAGCGGTTGAGTAAGGCTTAACCGATCGTATTGTTGAATGAATTTGACAAGTCTCGCGATGATCGGATTTGGTGGGACAATATGACGGATGGGGGGATTATCTTCCATCCGTTTTTGGTAGGGTTTGATGGCGATCGTCTGTAATTATTGACTGAATTGTTAATTCAATTGTTTAGGGGGAAGAATTCTATGGCAATTAAAAAGGGTGCAATGGTGAAAGCCATTCGTGAAAAGCTTGAAGGCAGCTTAGAAGCGAAGGCGAGTGATGCCCGATTCCCGTCTTATCTATTTGAGAGTGCGGGCGAGGTGATGGATATTAAGGGTGATTATGCGTTTGTGAAATTCGGTAAAGTGGCAACCCCGAATATCTGGCTGCGGCTTGACCAGCTTGAAGACTTTTAACTTGAAGTCAATCTCAATACTAAGACTTAAAAACGATCGCGCATTATTCAGATGCCCGATCGTTTTTTAAGTTTGAACTAGATTACAGAATCATACCCAGTAAATTTTTACGCTTCGTCTAATGCCGCAATTCCAGGAAGCACTTTGCCTTCCAACAATTCAAGACTTGCGCCGCCGCCCGTCGAAATATGGCTCATTTGATCGGCCAGTCCCACCTTTTCAACCGCCGCCACCGAGTCGCCGCCGCCGATAATTGTGGTGGTGCCCGTTGGAGTTAATTCAGCAAGCGTGTGGGCGATCGCTTCCGTGCCTTTGGCAAACTTGTCGATTTCAAACACACCCATCGGTCCATTCCAGATGACAGATTTGACATCAGCTAAGGCCGCTTGGAAGGTCTTGATCGAGTCAGGACCAATGTCTAGACCCATCCAACCGTCGGGAATTGCGTCAACAGAAACAATTTGAGTGTTGGCCTCAGCAGAGAATTTATCAGCCACCAAGACATCCGTTGGCAACAAGAACTGTACGCCCTTTGCCTTTGCTTTTGCTTCTAAGGTGCGGGCTAGTTCTAGTTTGTCGTCTTCTACTAACGAGCTACCGACGGACATGCCGCGTGCTTTGTAGAAGGTGAAAATCATTCCGCCACCCAGGAAAATCTTGTCAACTTTGTCAATCAAGGTTTCAATCACGCCGATTTTGCTGGAGACTTTAGAGCCACCAACGATCGCCGCCAAAGGACGTTTTGGATTTTCGATTGCGTCCTGCAAGAACTTCAATTCTTTTTCAACCAAAAGCCCTGCAACACTAGGCGACAGATATTTTGTCACGCCTTCGGTGGACGCATGGGCGCGGTGGGCGGTCCCAAATGCGTCGTTGACGTAGAGATCTGCAACGGAGGCTAGTTTTTTAGCAAATTCGGGATCGTTCTTTTCTTCTTCAGGATAGAAGCGAACATTTTCCAACAGCACCACATCGCCATTGTTCATCGCCGCGACCTTGGCTGCTGCTTCGTCGCCGATGCAATCGTTGGTTTTAACAACGGTCTTGCCCAACAATTCAGAAAGACGCTTAGCGACAGGAGTTAGACGAAGGGCTTCGTCTACGCCCTTTGGACGACCGAAGTGACTGGCTAAGATGACTTTTGCACCCTTGGAAGTGAGGGTTTGGATGGTGGGTAAGGCGGCCCGGATGCGGGTGTCGTCGGTAATGTTGCGATCGGCATCGACGGGAACATTGAAGTCACAACGGACAAATACGCGCTTACCATTTAAGTCGGCTTCCGTTAGGGTTGCGATCGTCTTCTTAGCCACAGATTTATTCTCCTGATTAAAACAATTAGTAAAAGAATGAGTCTTTCTACCTAGTCTCATCTTCTCATTATTTCGTTACGTCCGTGACAGATTTTTTCATAATTATTTAAGGTTTATGGGATTCCAATCGATTCGCTCGGTTCCTAGCCTAAAATATTAAATTAAAATAGAACATAACCTGATCAGCCCCATCTCCATGAACCAACCTCCCCAACGACCCAAAACTATCCTCACTCGGTTGATACAAAATGGGGCCGATCGGATTCAGTTCGCCAAAATTAAGCTCAAAGAAAATGCCCGTGTTCCTGAACTCCGAATTCAAGGACCGGATGATGCAGAGCCTCAGATTTATCCGCTGTTGGGCGAAAAATTCACCCTAGGCCGCAGCTCCAAAACTTCTGATATTGTCATCCCTAATCCCGTCGTCAGTACGACTCATGCCGTGGTCAGTCGCGATCGGAAACCTCGCAAAATTCTTGGCGTTATTCCCGGTCGTCAACGCTTTGTGATGCGGGACGAAAATTCGACTAACGGTATTTATAAAGGTAAAAAACGGCTCCGATCGAGCATTCTCTACCATGGTGATATTCTCAATCTCGCGCCGACTGATCTTGAAGGTTCGGTGCAAGTTGAGTATTACGATCCGCCGATTTGGTACATACGCGTCCTCCGAATGGGTGTGTATGGATTGGCTGGAATTTCGACCTTAGTCGCGGGAAGTATGGCCCTCGCTTGGACCCAATTTTCGGTTTATCCCATTCCCAATACGATCCAAGGCCCAACGATTGTCTATGCTAACGATGGACAAACGCCCCTCGCGCCAGTCCCGGTTAATCGTAGTCATGTGGATATCAAGTCCTTGGCCACTGTGTCGAAGTTTCTCCCGAAAGCAGTAATGGCTTCGGAGGATATTCGATTTAATTGGCATGTGGGTGTGGATCCATTGGGTACGACAAGGGCGATCGTTACCAATTTTCGGAGCGGCGGCATTAGGGAAGGAGCCAGCACCATCACCCAACAGCTCGCTCGGAACATCATGCGTGAGTATGTAGGCAGTGAAGATTCTGCTGGACGAAAATTTAAGGAAGCTATGGTGGCGCTGAAACTTGAGGCGACTTATAGCAAAGATGAGTTGATGCGACTTTATTTGAGTCGAGTGTATTTGGGGTTTGGTAATTTTGGGTTTGAAGATGCAGCGCAGTTTTATTTTGGCAAGTCTGCGAAGGATTTGGATCTCAATGAATCCGCTACCTTAGCCGGAATTCTCCCTGCACCCAATGCCTTTAATCCGGTCAAAGACTACGATACCGCCGTTGAATATCGGAACCGAGTGCTGGAGCGGATGGCTGAGCATGGCATGGTTACACCGGAAGAAGCGAGTCGTGCCCGTAGGTCTCGGATTGACATTAGCCCCGCAGCCCAAAAAGCGATTTCCAGTACGATCGCACCTTATTATTACAGTCGAGTTCTGGACGAAATTAGTGAACGCTTGGGAAAGAATGTGGCCGAGGAGGGTAATTTTATTGTGACGACGGCCATGGACCCCAAAATGCAGCGCCAAGCTGAAAAATCTCTTGAGAATGCCATTGAATCTCGGGGTGGTGCGGGCGGCTATAGTCAAGGTGCGATCGTGACCCTGAATGCGGAGACGGGTGAAATATTGGCGCTGGTCGGTGGCTATGATTACAAAGAAAGTCAATATAATCGTGCGACCCAAGCGTCTCGCCAACCGGGTTCTACGTTTAAAATTTTCCCCTATGCCGCAGCTCTCGAACAGGGTGCGTCGCCGTTTTCTAGTTATTCCTGCGCACCGTTTAGTTGGGATGGTCAGGACTATGGCAGTTGTGGGGGCGGAACGGTGGATATGCAAACTGCGGTGACGAATTCTTATAATCCGGTTGCGTTGCGGGTGGCGCAGGATGTGGGTCTCGATCGGGTGGTGGATATGGCTAAACGGATGGGAGTTAAATCGAAGTTGAATGCGGTGCCGGGGCTTGTTTTGGGACAAAGTGAGGTGACGGTTTTAGAGATGACTTCGGCGTTTGGTATTTTGGCAAATTCTGGGGTTCAAACCCGATCGCGCACCATACAAAAAATTATTGATAGTGGCGATTGTAAACAACCCAAATTAATCGCAACTTGTCGTGTAATTTATCCGGGTCAACGGCCTGAGGAGGCGACGGAAGTTTTAAAACCTGAAATCGCGAATCAAATGACAACGATGCTGCAAAATGTTGTTCGTAGCGGTACAGGTCGAGCGGCGGCGATCGGTCTTGGAGAGGCGGGAAAAACAGGTACGACAAATAGTGGTGTTGATCTTTGGTTTATCGGCTACGTCCCCAGTCGAAAAATCGTGACAGGCGTATGGCTTGGTAATGATAATAATGACCCGACTGGCAACAGTAGTGCGGAAGCGGCTCAACTGTGGGGCGATTATATGCAGCAGGCCATGCGATGAGTCCAAATTCATGTTTATAAATGGTTAAGCTGGATGGACCTGTGGATTTTGCAGAAAATATAGATTTTTACTTGAATGAAATAAGTCCCCGATCGAAGTCTCGGTAGGCATACAGGGCTGCGTCTTTGGTTGATTCAGGGACGATCGGAAATGTACTCAATATATGCACAAATTCAAATTCGGTGAGTCCGTAAAGGTGGGCGATGATGCCGTCGAATTCGGCGCGGAGTTTGGCTATGTCCCTTTATCAGTTATAGTCCTGAAGCCTGTAAAGCCTCATTGAGTCTGGTTTCAAGACCGATCGCAGTTGCCCATTGTAATAAGTACGATCGGTCTAAATTTTCGCCTTGTACTTTCATTACACCCAAGACATCACGCCATTGTTTTTCTGATTGCGATCGTTGTCCCCATTGTAATTTTGCAAGAATCAAATCTTCTGGAGATATGAGCCAAAACATCTCATTTTCATCAAGGGAGATTGAAACCAATTGTCTTCGAGATAGTTTAATTTGATCAAATTCAGTAGTTCCATTCATCATTAAATCTGCATTCAAAAGCAATTCCGAATGGGTGACACTCAGCATTGTCTCTCGTCCAGCCTGAACCGCTTCGACGGCTAATGGCGGACAATAAAAACCAGTAGCTTCGAGCGTAGCTACTAAGGTTTGAATAGTGGACGAGTCGATCGCAATCACCAAATCTAAATCTCGCGTCGTTCTAGGATCGCCATAAGCCAATGCCGCAACGCCACCTGTGATGTAGTAAGCAATACCCCCAGGTTCTAAAATACTATGAAGAATTCGGGCAATTTCGCTGGGATCTTGAATCCACATTTTTTGATTCTCCCGTAACGTAAGCATTAATTCCGGCGACCACTTTTCTTCTAGTACCGATCGCGCAAAGAATTCTGCACTCTGTTCTCCCCGTGCTTTCTGAATTCCCCGAAGTGAAATCTGCCGCGACCATCGAATTAAATGCGCACCGATCGCAAACCGCTCCGCAGGTGTCTTTTCCCGAAGTAATCCGAACTGATAAACATCAGCTTCGATGCTCATATCTGAGGCTTGAGGTTGGTAGAGGGTTTGCGATCGGTTCATGGTTTGAAGATGAATTTGCTTCTATTATATCGGGTGATTGATAATATTAAGTGTGTGTTGTTTAATTCCATCATTGTTTGATGTATTTTGTGATTTCACTGAGTTTTTCAAGTTTGTTTGGAGTTGCCTGTGCGAATGAATAGGGTTTCTCGGAGTTGTCCTGATTTGTCGCGGATTGCAAGTTAGTATCATGAATTATTCGCGGTGGTGAAACGGTCGTGTTTGGCATGATCTCGCTGTACCACAAGTCAAAAAACGTTAGTGTCTTGAATCTTTCGCGCTCTGGAGTTGAGATTTTTGAAACCCTTGCAATGTATTTGGATTCGCCGGGGACTTCAAACGATCGCTCGACGGTGCCAAAGGGGACGAGAAGATCGGCCAGAAATTCTTTGTAGAATGCATAAAATGGGGTTTGGGTCATGGGCCGATCGTCCAAGTCCTAAAATCAATTACATCTGCTATGAATGAACATCAGCCTAAGCATCAGCGGGATTAAGCGGCATCATTTGCCAAGTTACCAAGGTTCCGATCGGACTCCATAATAAATAAGGCACTAATAATAACGCGGCGGTTTGTGAAACCTGTGAAACTAAGATGGTGAGTCCGATCGCCACAAAAAATCCCGTTGCGCCAAAAATCACACCGACCCGAAGCTTCCGAAAAAAGCACATCACCGAGATATAAGAGAGAGTGACCACCTCTAAAAGGGCATAGAGTGTCATGAGGAAAATCGATTGAGAACTCCCTGGATCCGCTTGCCACACAACATAAGCCGACCAAGCTGCCGCCACAAAAATACTGGTCCAAATAATTGGAATCGCCCATTCAAACGTGAGCCATGCGGGACGACGTAATCTAAAAAACCAGCGTTGATCGATTTTAATCAGTTGGTTCAGGCCAACCCCAATTAAAATTGCAACGATTCCAATAACTAACCATGCAGGGATCATCTCAGTGCCTCTACAACAACACATTAATGATAACAATTGATCTCCAATAGCAGAGAGGACGCATTTCACCATCGTCCGTTTGAGGCTTTATCTGTGCTTCAGGTCATAATCCTGATAAAATCGATAAGAACGTTGTTCATCTCATTTAATACTCCTTCACCAAAAACTCATGACTAAGGGATTCGGGCCGCAGAAAGAAGTTAAAAAACCGCCTTCTGAAAGCAGTAAAAAGCGTGTAGAAGCCTCGAAGCAAATGGATGACATGAAGGCTGAAGGTTTGCCTGAATTTGAAATCTATCTCCGAATTAAGGGGCAAAAAACTTGGTTCCCGGTTGGCGCAATTACTGTGCAACGCACCAACCAAGTGAGTGCAGCGATTTACGCGAATGAACAGAGTCTTCGTCAAGGTGCATTCCGCATTTTCCCTGTGCTGAAAAAGGGTGCTCAGAATCTGGAATATGGCTATCGAGATAAGGAATTTAAAGAGGAACCCATCCAAGTTGCAGTCAAACCTGCGCCGGGTGTTCAGGGCGCTGTGAATGCGATCGTGAGTAATATTTCTGAAGCGGTGACGGGACTGTTTAAAAAGAAGAAGAAGAAATAGAGACACAATTGCTGTCAAAAGCCCTTGATAAGTCACAGGGCTTCTGATAGCAAATTTTAGTTAAAAAGCTCTAAAGATAGCCTTCGCACGAGGACCAAAAACAATCAGATCTTGATGGTTGAGAAAGGCTCGTGTCACATGTTTTCCATTCACCAAGATGCCATTTTTACTTGCTTTTCCCGTCACACTACCGTCCTGGATTTCAAAAACGACTTCGCCTGTTTCGGTCACAAGACGACGGATAACTGCGTGGAATCGGGATGAAAATTGCGATTGTAAACAAATTTTATTGTCTAAATCTCGACCGATCGTATAGGTGTCTTCCACTAACTCAATAAAACTAAAATTTGCTTCGTCTTCCAATAAAAGCGATGCCGCCATGGTTGGATTCGTGGACAAGTCCAGAGAAGTTAGATTGTGATGATCTATCGACTGGTCAAGAGCATCTGGATCATGTACTTCAGTCGACTCTGGCACCAACCAAGCGGGTTTGGTCTCTGGAGCTTGAACGATAAGTCCGAGTTCTTGTTGGGCTTGATGTCTAGCTTGGGTCGCAATTTCGTCATTCGGGGAAATTGCAAGGGAATGGTCATAGGAAACAATGGCCTCAGAATAACGCCTCAGATCCATCAACGCATTGCCTTGATTACGCCAAGCTAATGCCAATTGTGGGTCGATGTTAAGGGCGCGGCGATAGCAAATAATGGCGGTTTCGGGTTGATTGTAGCCGTACAAGAGCGCATTACCTCGGTGGTGCCAGCCTTGGACTTGATCGGGTTGGAGCTGAAGCACCCGATCGTAGCAAGCGAGTGATGCGTCGTATTCACCGAGACCATATTGATAAGTATTTCCGCGTCGCAGCCACAAATTGGCTAATGCTTCCCGGCGAGGTTCGAGCGCTAAGGCTTTGTCATAACTGGCGATCGCCTCAGCAAACCGTCCCAAGTCTTCCAGCACTGTGCCCCGCTCATACCATGCCTCCCAAAAATCTCCTCGCGGTGCCAGGAGGCGATCGTAACATTCGATCGCCTCAATCAATGATCCTGTGGCCGCCGCAGAAATTCCTTGGCGATACAGATCTAGTTCAATATTGGATAAAGGAACGCGGCCCGTATCGATCATGACGACCACTCAGCAAAGTACTTTCTAGTGTGTATAATTACCGACGGTTTAGCATCTTTCTTGAGAGATATCCATAATTTCTACATAATCTATTTCAATACTGAAATTAAATGATGTACTAATTTACAGCGAAATCAATAAATTTATGATGAAATTTTCGTGTTTTTTGACTATCTTACAGAAATATAGTCTTACAGAAATATAGTGCTAGTCTGTCTTCGTGGACTAATCCCTGAGGAAGGTGAGCCACTGGTGCAATCTGTCCGCATAATAAATGGGCAGTTGGGACCATGAAGGATTGAAACAAGGATGGTGAATTTGTTACGGTTTGGAGCTATTTGGATTATTTCAGTGCTGTGCTGCATTTTGATGAGTACCTCCGAAATTTTTGCTCAGAGCGAAGTAGACATTCTGCAACAGCAGCGCCAACAGGTTCAGCAACAACGCCAGCAAGTTGAGCAACAACGCGATCAACTTAAAAAATTAGAGACCACTGCCGAAAAGGAACGATCGGGCCTACAAAAGCGGCTGAAATCCACAGAAACAACTCTGCAATCGCAAGAAGCTGAGCTGGATAAATCTACCAAGGCGCTGAAATCCCTTGAGAAATCTCTGACGGAAACCGAAGCGAGTTACCGTCAACAGCAATTACTCATTTTAGGTCGATTGCAATTTTTACAACGACAACGCGATCGGCAAGGGCTCTCACTCTTACTCAAAAGTAGTAACTTAAATGACCTGCTTGATAAACGCTACCGCCTAAAAAAACTGTTTGATTCCGATCGCAAATCCCTCGCCACACTTCAAAGTCAGACCACCAAGCTAAGTACTCAGCGATCGCAAGTGGAGATGAAAAAAAATGAAATCTCCTTAATCATGCAGCAGCTTTTGGCGCAGAAAAACGAGTTGAATGCCCAATCGTCCTATCAAAAAGAATTCATTAAACATCTCAAAACCAACCGCGAAGCCCTAGAGTCTGCCATTGTCCAGCTAGAACGCGACTCCACCAGCATCGGCCAAATCATCCGGCAGCGCAGCATTGGCGACAGTCGCGGCATCATCATCACAGGACGCGGGGTCATGACGGTTCCGGTGGATGCGGAAATTACCAGCGGATTTGGCTACCGAATGCACCCGATTTTGGGCTATCAGAAATTCCACTCCGGTCTCGACTTTGGTTCAGACTCAGGCAGCACCATCCGATCAGCGGCGGCGGGTGTGGTTATTTATGCCCAGTGGTATGGCGGTTATGGCAACACGGTGATTGTGGACCATGGCAGTGGTTTTACCACGTTGTACGGCCATACCGAGGGCTTCTATGTGGCAGAAGGTGCGATAGTGCAAAAAGGGCAACCGATCGCGGCTGTCGGTTCTACTGGACTCTCCACCGGACCTCATTTACACTTTGAGGTGCGACAAAATGGGGAGCCGATCGACCCAGTTCCATACCTGTGAATGCCTATGAATGCCGATCAGCAGTTCCAAATTCAGAACGAGTTTGCACCGTTTCAGCGATCGATTTATTAAAAAAGATCAGATCCTTATTCCAATAGATCTCAAGAGATTCTCAATCCCACCAAATTCCTGAAGACACAAAACAATTTTTATTATTCTTTTTGTCTTTAGTCTGACCAGGTTATAAGCTAGAAAAATCTAAGCTAGAAAAGCCTTGTCATTCTGATCATTATGAAAATCATTCGAGAGATTCCCTGGGCTTCACTGCTTCTACTGTTAGGTGGATACACCGTATTTGGTCATTTTTTAGCGGATGTGACTAGTCCTCGCCTTGCCCTGACGATCGGTGCTGCGACGGCATTTGCGGCTGCACTCACGTTCACACACCCGTTAACCGGATTGGGAAAGCTGATTCAAGAACGCTTTAAGTCGGACACATTGACAATTTTGAGTTTGATTTTGTTCGCCGGATTGCTCTCAGTTTTGCTCAACTGGTTCAAATGGTTTATGCCTATTTTTATGATTTTATCCTGTGAAGCCCTAGCCCGAATTGACCTGAAAGTAGCACGTATTAGTGAATCAGAAAGCTGCTTTTGGTTAACCTTTTCAGCTTGGTTAGGATTGGGATTGGGTTGGATTATTGGCGTTTGGGAATTGAGCTAATTGGCGTTTTTTGGCCTTTTGAAAAAGGTCGATCGAGTGGTGAACAAAAATGTCAACATAAATAAACTCGATGACACCAAAACGATCGCAGGTCCAGACGGTAAATTCAAATAATAACTAAGATAAATTCCCACCAGACTCGACATAATCCCAATGCCACTGCCCAGAAACATCATATGATGTAATTCCTGTGTGACTAAATAGGCGGTCAATGCAGGACCAATTAACAATGCAATCACCAACAATACGCCCACCACTTGCATACTCGTAATAATAGTCAAGGTAATTCCCGTCATCATTCCTAAGTGCAGCCATTTAATCGGAAGTCCCACGGCTTCGGCACCCGTCGCATCAAAGGTGTAATACAAAAGCTCTTTATAAAACAGATAAATTGCCGCCAAAACTAGCATTGCGATCGCAGCGGTGGCATAAATATCATTCAACGTAACAGTCAGAATATCGCCAAACAAAAAGCGATCGAGATCTAACTTGTTCTTTAACAATGTAATTAATGTAACGCCGATTGCAAAGAATGTCGAAAATGTTAATGCCATTGCAGAATCAACTTTAACGCGGGATTGCGATCGAACCCAACTCACAAAAAACGATCCCAACATCGAAGTAATAAATGCTCCAATGGACCGATCGACTCCCAAAAATGCAGCAATTGACAATCCTGGCAACACGCAATGCGCCATCACATCGCCCATCAACGCCATTCGCTGCACAATCAAATAGGTTCCCACGACAGGACATAAAACCCCAATTATCATACTCACACCGATCGCATTGCGAATGAATTCAGACTGCAACGGTTCTATTAACATTGACCACATATTCATCGACCACATACTTTAAATCTCTAACAAAATAAATCATCATCCGACCCATCGCCATGAAACGCATGGGTCCAAACTCGACCATAGGCAAGC
>JAJAYH010000414.1 GCA_026786325.1 Alkalinema sp. CAN_BIN05
AATCAGCAGGTTAGTTAAGGAAACGGAAATCAGTGGGCTATTTTGTATTAGTTGCGATCGACTCCGATTCATTGAAATCGATCGCAACTAATAAATGCTATGGTCGGGGGTCCAAGTTTTTTGATTTAGAGCTTGAAAGCCATGTTTTTCGTTAATCATGTGACTTCTGTAAAGATCTGGAACTCGCATTCTAGCGTCAAAAATATTGTCGCTTAAAGAAAACCTTAACATCGGGTTTTAATAATATTCGCGATAATTTAGAATAGTAGAACCAATCCTTTAAATCTTCGGCCAAGCGCAAAACTGAGCAAAACTATGGATCTCGTCAAACTCCAGGGTTTACTGGACAACGCATCCTTCGCGGTGCTTTTCACGACCATGATGGTTTACTGGGTCGGTGCGGCATTTCCCGCCATTCCCCTTCTTTCGACCCTCGGCACCACTGGAATGGCGATCGCAAACCTCACAACTGCCGCACTGCTTGCTTCTCGGTGGATTGAAGCGGGCTATTTCCCCTTAAGTAATCTCTACGAATCCTTATTTTTCCTGGTGTGGGGCATTACCACCATGCACCTCGTTGCCGAACAAATGAGCCAAAGTCGTTTGGTTGGAACCGTCACAGCGCCCGTCGCCACTTGCATTACTGCGTTCGCCGCGATCGTCCTCACCGACGACATGCAAATGTCTGCCCCGTTGGTTCCAGCGCTTAAGTCAAATTGGTTGATGATGCACGTTAGCGTCATGATGTTTAGCTACTCGACCTTGATGGTCGGTTGTGTATTGGCTATTGCATTCTTGATCGTAACCCGAGGCCAAGCGGTCGAACTCAAGGGCAGTTCCATCGGTGCAGGTGCCTATCGGTTGAAAAAATCGGGACAACCTGTACTGGAATTCAATCCATCCGAGCCACAACTGGCCACATCGGGTGGGGTTGCCGTGTTGGAACAGACTGCAACTGCCACGATCGCCCTATCTCCACAACGTCTTAGCCTTGCCGACACTTTGGATAATATTAGTTATCGAATTATTGGATTGGGCTTTCCGCTATTGACGATCGGAATTATTTCCGGTGGTGTTTGGGCCAATGAAGCCTGGGGTTCTTACTGGAGCTGGGATCCAAAGGAAACCTGGGCATTGATCACTTGGCTTGTATTTGCGGCCTATCTTCATTCCCGCATTACTAAAGGCTGGCAGGGTCGTCGTCCAGCGATTTTGGCCTCTATTGGATTTGTGGTGGTATGGATTTGCTACCTGGGCGTAAATCTTCTTGGTAAAGGACTTCACAGCTACGGCTGGTTCTTGTAAATTGATTCATACTGTATAACGGCCCACCCATGACTCACGATCGTCGCTTCACCCCGCTCAATGATGATGAGGTGCTTTATGTTCCTTCTGGCGGGATTTTGATGTCGAATCCGACCTTCAAAGTGGCAGAATTTTTGGATTCCTTGGCGCAACTCGTCAGCGATCGTGAGGCGGAATGGTCTGAAGATCATGAGGGTTGGTTTGCCGATGGCGTGGACTGTCAGGTGATGCGATTGACGGGAGCAGGTTGGCAACATGGCAATGTGCGAATCCGGCTAGAATTTATGCCATCAAAAGAGCCAGAAAGTCTACCCGAACGATCGACCAGTCGGGATCGGGTTCGGCTCCGGGCTAAGACTGTCAGTTCGGATACTGACGAGTATATCGACTTATAAATCCTCTGAAGAAATCCTGTGACTATAAAATCTTGTGAAGATGCCCTGGACCCCTTTTCACGCACAAGTTCACCAAACCCTACGCGATCGTAAACTTCTACCCTCTGGCGCAAAAATCCTGATTGCTGTATCTGGCGGTCAGGATTCCCTGTGTTTAGCCCAGTTACTTTTGGATCTGCAACCGCTGTGGGATTGGAATTTGTCGATTGTGCATTGCGATCATCGTTGGCGATCGGATTCGTCCGACAATGCACGTCATGTACAATTGATGGCACAGACTTGGGAATTGCCCTATCACGAAGTCGTCGCAGAACTTGATGTATCCACAGAAGCAAAAGCCCGAAACTGGCGCTATGAGAGTTTCATTACTATTGCAAACACTCAAAATCACACTCACATTGCCGTTGGGCATACAGCAACCGATCGCGCTGAAACTTTAATTTATAATCTTGCGCGGGGCAGTGGGGCTGAAGGAATGCAGGCTTTGGGTTGGAGTAGACTTGCCCACGAAAATTCATGTATTCAAGTGATTCGTCCATTGCTCGCTGTGACCCGAACTCAGACGGGCGATTTTTGTCGCGATCGACAGCTTCCGATTTGGCATGACACGACTAATGATGACCTAGCCTATCGCCGTAATCGGATCCGTCAGCAAATTATTCCCTTACTTCAAGATGCGCTGAATCCCCAAGCCGATCGACACCTCGCCCAAACCGCAGAACTCCTGACCGCCGACGTGTTATTTCTTCAACAGCAATCTCAAATTCTGTATGGCCAAGTTGTCGAAAATTCTGGCTTGGGTAATTCTGGCTTGGGTAATTATGACAAACTTCATCGACACAAACTTTCGGCAGCACCATTAGCGCTTCAACGAAGAGTGTTACGCCTGTTTTGTAAATCGGTATTAAAGTTCAACCCAACCTTTGAGCAGATTGAAGACCTGACCATACTCCTAACAGCACCATCCCGATCGCAGAGTTCCACGTTTAAAGGTGGAGCGATCGGGATGGTGCTGGGAGATTATTTGACTTGGAGACTAAGTTAAGCCGGAGACTAAGCTGCAAGTTGTGGCTCTTGAAGCAAGCTTGCAAAAGATTCATTCACTTGAGCCAATGCTTGACGCTGGTCATGACCGGACTGATTGAACTCAGATAATCTACTGGTAATAAACTCAACCCGTCCCTTAATATCCGTGAGCTTATCTTGGAAGGGCTGAAGCATTTCATCGTACAGCGCAAGTCTTGCTCGACTTTCCACTAACAGCAGCCGCTTGTCTTGCAAGGTTTGGTCTTGAGCTAGCAATGTCTGATGCTGGGGCATTAAGTCTTGCTCCTGCTGTGTCACCATGGCTTGAGCGTGCTCAATAGAACTGCGAATTTGATCAATCTCCGTCTCAACTTGGACCAACTCTTCCGATCGTTGCTGACGGAAACCATCAATTTGAGCGAAGACTGGACCTAAGTTAAGTCCATTTTTAGAGGCGTGGGGATCAGGTTTACCTTGACGACGAGCCAGAACGGTCTGGTGCTGACGTAGAACGCTTTCCTTTTCCCGTACGCTGCGACGCTGCCCGACTAAGGTTTCATTTAAGAATTGGTATGCGTCCCTTTCATCGGTGAGTTCATTTTCTAAATCCAACCGATCGAAATCATTGGCCTGAGACACATGGCTCTCGAGTTCGTCGATTTCTTTTTGCTTGAGTTCCAATTCTTCTTCTTGACCTGAGACAAAGTCCGAAGACCGTTTAAAGTCACTGGAAATATCACTAATCATACGTTGAAACAAGTCGATGTTCATAGCTTCTAGAGCGGCCACATCGACTTGTTCCGCAATATTTACACCATCAAGTCCTTCCGTCATCCGGTAGAGCTGCTGATGTATTCCTTCATGGTGCTGCAATTGCAATGTTAGCCCTTGGGCGTAGTCCTGCTTGGCTTGTACCATAGCCTGTTGAACCTGTAGTTCAGCCTTGGCTTTTTCTAGTCCATCTGAGGCATCACGCCACTGTTGCCATTGAATTTGATGGGCTTGGGTACTTGCATCCAGTTCAGTTTGTTGGGCTTCAAGCTGCGATCGGTACTCGCCAACGCGTTCCCAGTGGGTCTGAAGCTGAGACTGTTGTTGATCAATCACCTCTTGAGCAAAGCCAGTCTGTTCCTGCACAGTGTCCAGGGATGCTATTGCCCCTTCGACCCGTTTCAGCAGTCCACCAATATGCTGGGCTTTTTCCGGATCTATCACTGCACCCTGTTGAATCTCGGATTTACGATCCTCCAGCCGATTCATCTCACCCCTCAGGTGATCCCACGCTCCTTCAAGTTCTTGCTTTTGACGATCGAATTCTTGCTTTTGCCCCTCTACTTCAGTGCGAACCTGTTCAAACTGCTCGCGTTGAGACTCCATCTGTTCCGCATTGCTTTCCATTTGCTCAAGCTGCTCCCGCCGAGCCTCCATCTCCATCTCACGACGGTTTAGTTCTTGACTTTGGTAGGTCAGAGACTGTTTCCACTGCTCTATTTCTTCTTCTTGAGTCTTAAATTTCTCTTGTAGCCGCGAGAAATTTTGCAGGATGCTCACTAATGGCCGTCCGGCTTCCTGAATCCTCTTCACCTGACGGCTATTGGTCAAATCAGCTAGCAGTAGTGCTCCTGACGCATAGCGACTCGCCTCGTCCGCCGGGACAATTTCTTCTCCCGTAACGGCAGTCCAGTTCTGTTCGGCTCGCTGGCAAGCCAAGAGTTTTAACTCGGTCTTACCGCCCCCCATCAGACCGCTTTTCTTTTGAATGACTTCTGCCAAATACAGCACGCGGTTAGCCCTCTATCATTTCTAATCGCAAATCTTAGCAATCCAAATCCTAGTATGCCACTTCACTGCCTGAAATAGCGTTCAGGCTGGACGGCTAGAATTAAAAAGTTGCCATAGTATTGAATTTGTATCCATTAGCACCTTGGATTTGCGTCATACTGGCAGCCCAAGATCGATGGCACAATCTCTCTATTAATTATGCCCAAGCTTCACCGCATTCATCAGTCCAATGTAAAATCTCTTTAAAGGGATTTTTGGCTTTATTTTCTGGCTTCATTGGGATCGGGGTGGTATGCAAGGAGAACTGAGTGAAATTGATATTCGCAGCATTCTCCAGTTGGTTGAACTGGGGCAGCGGACGGGACAACTTTTGGTGGAGACTTATGCCTGTCCGACGGATCGCACCGCCGATCGGACTTGGTATGTCTTTTTTCTAAATGGTCAGGTGGTGTATGCGGGTAATCCGGCAGCAGGTCTGTCTCGATTACGGGGATTTCTGGCATCCTATGGCTTAGAGAAAGACTTTCAACGGATTACTACCACGCCAGACTCCATTGCGAATGCGCCAGAATACGGTGCCCTGTGGCAGCTTTTAGAAAATCGTGTCATCTCCACCACTCAGGCTAAAGAAATTCTTCAGGGGATGGTTCAAGAAACCCTGTTTGACTTGTTGAGTTTACAGCAGGGCTATTTTATTTTTGAGATGGGTGCGCCCTTAACCCCACAACTCGTGACCTTGCCCGTGATGCCGATCGTGGCCACCACGCTTCAGCAGGTTCAAGAGTGGAAGCAATGGTATCCCCAAGTTCATTCGCCAGAGCAAATCCCGCTGATTGTTAATGCTGAGGCACTCCAAGCAGCCCTCCCGACAGTCACGGTCAAAACCTTACTCAGTTTTGTTGATGGTCAAGCGTCTCTGCGTCAAATTGCCCGTGGCCTAAATAGAGATGTCTTGGCGGTGACTCGTGCTCTATATCCCTGTATTCAACGAGGTTGGATCCAGTTTGTTGAGGACGATCGGACTCCAACCAGTCGCTGGGATTATTCGACCGTGAGCACCCCACGCCCCATGCCCTGTGTGGCTTGTCTGGATGATGCGGCGACCGTCCGTCACAGTGTGGAAAACATTTTAGAACGGCATGGTTATCGATCGGTGTTGCTGGCTGACCCCGTGACGGCCTTAAGTCAGTTTTTTACCCACAAGCCGGACTTAATTCTTTGTGACATCACGATGCCTGAGCTAGATGGGTATGAAGTCTGTGCCATGTTGCGTCAGTCGAGTTATTTTCGACAGACTCCCATTGTCATGCTGACAGGACTAGATGGCTTTATCGATCGGGTGCGGGCACAGATGGTTGGAGCGACGGACTATTTGGCCAAACCCTTTGGAGAAGAAGAACTCGTGACAATTGTTGAGAAATATGTCGGATTGGGACGGCCTGAAAGTCCCAACTTGTCCCAATTTGTAGAAACGGATCCAGAAGAAGAAGAACCTTGGCCCGAAATTTAGACTGTGTATTTGGCCTTTAAAGCAAATGCGCTGTCAAATACAAAGGCTATCTATCCTGTAACCAGTCGAACATA
>JAJAYH010000415.1 GCA_026786325.1 Alkalinema sp. CAN_BIN05
CACCCTTTCCGTTGTCCCCTTGGTCGAAAAACGTGCCTCTGACTTTGGGTTGATGAAAATCGATGCCTCCGGTCGTGTTGTGGATTTTTGCGAGAAACCCAAAGGCCACGAACTCAAGGCCATGCAGGTAGATACGACGGTTCTGGGTCTTAGTGCAGAGGAAGCAGCCCATTCCCCGTATATAGCTTCTATGGTAATTTATGTCTTCAAAAAGGAAGCCCTAATCAAGCTTCTCCATAAAAATCCTGACTTTACCGATTTCGGCAAAGAAATAATTCCTGATGCCGCGAAAGACAACAATATTCAGGCGTATCTCTTTAAGGGCTATTGGGAAGACATCGGGACGATCGAATCTTTCTATGAGGCAAATCTAGCCCTGACCCGTCAACCGCGTCCTGACTTTAGTTTTTACGAAGAAGACGCTCCCATTTACACCCGTCATCGCTTCTTGCCCCCTAGCAAGTTCCTAGATGCTCATGTTACGGAGTCGATTATTGGCGAAGGGTGTATTCTGAAAAAATGTCGGGTTAACCACTCGGTTTTGGGGGTCCGATCGCGGATTGATGAAGGCTGTGTGATTGAAGACAGTCTAGTGATGGGTGCTGACTTTTATCAAAGTACAGCTAACGACAAATCGACTGGTGCAGATTCGGCTGACTATGTTCCTCTCGGCATTGGTCGTAATACAACGATTCGCCGCGCCATCATCGACAAAAATGCTCACATCGGTTGCGATGTCCAAATTGTCAATAAAGATCGCATTGAAGATGCCGATCGTGAACACTTGGGCTTCATCATTCGCAGCGGCATTGTGGTGGTGGTTAAGAATGCCATTATCCCAGACGGCATGATTATCTAGCGATAGTCGTTGATTCAAGTTCTATATTTCATTGACCTAGAATTCATCTGGGCCAATGAAAACCATGGCCATCGGTTTACAGGCTAGCTTTTGCTTGAGCTTCATAGTGAGAGATGACTTGGGCCACTGTCACGCTTTCGATCGCACCGTCATTTTCGTCATCATTCGCGATCGCCTGTAAGGGGCGAATTGCGCCCAGAACAATCTGTGAAAAAAAGCTTCTAAAATTGCCATCCTGAGTCTCCTGCAAGCTGGGATCGCTGTGGATCCAGTTAACAATGGTTTCTTGGGATAGCTGTTTTACGGTGCAGTTTTGCTGTGTGGCGATTGTTTTAAGCGATCGTAATGCGTAAATTGCCACCCGTGATGTGAACTTCTCGCGCGAGGTCAAGAGCGCCGCATCCACCTGATGACACTCTTCAACCGTTAAAAATTCAACAGGACTTTCCATAACTCACGGCCTAAAACTTTATAGGGGTAAAATTTAACACATCTGAACGACTCCGCCATCAACCGCCATCAACTATGAAACGCACCTCAAACGAAACGCTGTCAGATCTGACCGATGCTCCAGACCTGCCCCATCTAGTCCAAGACAAACGATCGCAGAAACGTGCAACCAGCTCAAAAGGCCGTCGTCGCAACCGTCGTTATGAAAATCGCTTGCTGAGTGCCAATGTTGACTTGAATCCCGATCTGAATCCCGATCTTTTAGACGAATGACATAAAGAATTCTTAAGCTAATCGGGAGCCGTCAAACTCTTCGAGTTGAGTCAAGGTGGAATAAGATACTGTGGTAGTGAGTTAGATTTTGGCTCATCTATTTATTGGTATTCCATCGGTTCCTATGCACGTCTTCGTTTTACTATTTAATGCCGGAACTGATAATGAGGGCATTCACACGATCGAAATTGGCGATCGGAACATTGTTCTTATGTTTGAGGACGAAGATGACGCATTGCGTTATGCGATGCTTCTGGAGGCACAGGATTTTCCGGAGCCATCTGTTGAGTCTTTAGACCGAGCTGAAATCGAAGAATTTTGTGACGAATCCGGCTACGACTGTGAACTCATCCCCTTAAATTTCCGGCCCGAGACCGATTACGATCGCCTTTTGATTTCTCCACCCGAATCAAATCGCGAAAACTTCGATTGGGACAAATCTGAAAAACGACCCCAAGACCGTTCTCAACCACGTCCCCCGGACGACGACGAGCCATCTGACATGTCGGTGTCTGAATTAGAAGCCATGCGCCGCCGATTGGAAGGTTTGCTATGACGGCATCTCGTGGGCATTTGTTGACGGAGCAAATTAATCCGAACAGTGCCCAACTCGATCGGCTTTCGAGCTTAGAAATTGTTGATCTCTTCAATGAGGAAGACAATCGCACGATTGAGGCGATTCATAACGCTCGAACCGAGTTGGCGCAGGCGATCGATCGCACCACCACCGCATTACGATCGGGCGGACGGTTGTTCTACATCGGTGCTGGTACGTCAGGGCGTTTGGGCGTTTTGGATGCGTCTGAATGTCCTCCCACATTTTGCACTCCGCCAGAACTTGTTCAGGGTATTAATGCGGGGGGCTTGCCTGCGTTGGTGAAAAGCTCCGAAGGACTCGAAGACAGTGCGCAGGGTGGCGTGGATGCGGTGGCTGACTATGGGATTACGGCGAAAGATGTCTTAGTGGGGATTGCAGCGGGCGGCACGACACCCTATGTTCATGGAGCTTTGGCTGCCGCTCGATCGTTGGGAGCAGTAACAATTTTTATGGCTTGCGTGCCTAGAGACCAGGTAACGATCGCGGTCGATGTGGATATTCGGCTCCCGGTGGGTCCAGAGATTTTGGCTGGATCCACGCGGCTGAAGTCTGGCACGGTGACGAAAATGGCGTTGAATATTCTTTCGACTGGAACGATGGTGCGCTTAGGCAAGGTTTACGGCAATCGGATGATTGATGTGGCGGTGACGAATATTAAGTTGCACGATCGGGCGTTGCGG
>JAJAYH010000416.1 GCA_026786325.1 Alkalinema sp. CAN_BIN05
AATATTCAACATATCGAAAGTTTAAATGATATTGTTGCGCGTATTACTAGTGTAATTGTTAGAGAACGGGTTCCCGATCGGGTTTTGGACGCTGCCGACCAAATTGTCGTGGTAGATGTTACGCCCGAAACCTTGCAGGAACGCCTACGTGATGGAAAGATCTATGCCCCTGAAAAAATCGAACAATCCTTAAATAATTTCTTTCACAGGCGTAACTTAATTGCACTCCGAGAACTTGCATTAAGAGAAGTCGCCGACACTTTAGAGGAGGAGAAAACGCGAAATCCCCATGAACAAGTCTGCAATATTCATGAGCGCGTTTTAGT
Source organism: Alkalinema sp. CAN_BIN05 (assembly GCA_026786325.1). GTDB lineage: Bacteria > Cyanobacteriota > Cyanobacteriia > Leptolyngbyales > Leptolyngbyaceae > JAAFJU01. The sequence goes on from JAJAYH010000416.1 coordinate 327, forward strand.
TTGTGTTTCAACCTATCCTAATTCACTACAACTCATTCGACGGGGTGCGCGGATTGCGGGTTATATGAATGCAAAATTTTATGCGCTATTTATTAATCATCCCGATCGATTTCTCACGAAAGAAGAAAGTTTACACGTTGAAAACTGTCAACGGCTTTGTCAAGAATTTGAAGGCGAGTTCTTACAGGTTAAAAGTACAAATATTGTAGAATCCATCGCGATCGTTGCAGAACAGCAGCGGATTACGCAAATCGTCATTGGTGAAAGTCAACAATCCCGCTGGAAACAATTACTTCGCGGTTCATTCACCCAAGAGATTATGAGTCGAATTAGAAAGAAAAATATTGATCTTCATGTAATTGCAACGGAGAACGAAACAACAAAATCAATTTCCAAATTGGTACGGAAATCATCCTGATGTCGGTGTAAATGCTGCTTTTACAAAAATGATTATTCCTGTGACTCTTTGACTTTCTCTGGGATATTTAGCACCGGACGATCGTCACTCGGCAAAGCTTCACTCGGTAAAGCGTCATCAGGCAATGGGGATTCGATGGTCTCCGACCGGCCATAGGCCATCGTAACTTCAGAACTTAGCTCAGCTTTCGGATCCGCCCATGGATCCGCGTCAGAATCTGACGACTCCTCGACCACTTCTGTCACCTCAATGGCACTGACCTCAGAAGCCGATCGTTCGACTGCCTTGGGATTCACCTTATCCACAACATCCGCGAGTTCTACATTGTCATAGCTTTCATTGTCATAGTTTTCATCGTCATAGTTTTCATCATCGTAATCATCCTTTGGCTGCTCGTAAGGCGATCGGGGCGAGTTGCTGCTGGCAGTACTCCAGTTATCCTCGGGTTCATCTTCCACATAAAGACGGGCTTTCTGGGGCGGCTGGGTTTGGCGAACCTCTATTGGCTCCCAATTGTCCTCATCCCAAGTCTCCCCGATCGGTTCTGCGGCCCGCTGAGGTTGACGCATGGGCGGGGTTTCTAAGGGAGTTTGCTGACCAGATGGAAGCTGGTTTTCCGTACGAATGAGGGCCGGGGGTGCATACTCATTCTTGCGCTCCCAAGACGCTTTACCCAGTCCGACGCGCTCCAAAAAGCCCACCGTGACCTGTACCAACCGTTCCTCAGCGCCTTCATATACAATCAACCGATCGGGTCCGCTACTAACCACCTCGCTCATGGCTAACTCGAAGGTGCTGACCACTTGATCGGGAATTAATGGAAACCCAAAAGATGCCATCACTAGGGTTTCGAGCTTGCCAGAGTCAATATCAAATTTATATCCCCGCACCTTGCCCAGCAATTCGCCCGTTTCAGTAACTACCTCGCAATTGATCAAACTGGTGTAACGCTCCACATCCACGTCTTCAATGACATTTTCGTCATCCACCAAAATCACATCCCCAATCTGACGAATGCTATCCAGCATCATGGGTTGGGGCGTACCGTAAAACAAATTTTGTCGCAGGCTGAGAGCAACGACCTCCTGACGATCGACATCTACCCATAGTTGACTCACGACCCCTAGCTTTCGACCCGTATCACGGGTGATGACTTGGGTTCCAAGGAAATCGGCTCGTTGGCGAAATTCTGCTGGCATGGGTCGTGGGGATCCTTTGTATGAATCGTGTATGAATTGATCGGTCGAATCTCAGTCAGTGTACCAAATTCAGTTCTCTCTGAAACGTTATCTCTAAGTGTGGGTTGCCGATACTGGCGCGATCGCCTCAAATAAGGCCGCAACTTTCGCAAGATCTTTATGTCCGGGGCTAATTTCCACGCCACTGGATAGATCAATACCTTGCGGAGATAGGCTGTCCAATGCGACGGCGAGATTTTCAGGCGTTAGTCCCCCGGCTAAAAACCAAGGCCGATCGGGTTTAAACGCGCTCAACGTCTCCCAGTCCAACACTAAGCCCGTCCCGCCGCCCAGATTTGGATGATACGCGTCTAATAATAGCCAATCCACAACTGCTGTATAGTCTTGGGTTGATTTTAGGGTTTCGGCGCTCTCGACTCGGAAGGCTTTAATAAGTTCTGTTGCGGGGAGGGCCGATCGGACTTGTGCACAAAATTCGACTGACTCCGATCCGTGAAGCTGGACACTAGTGAGACCCGAAGTTTCGACGGTAGAAACGATCGTTTCGAGCTTGTGATTCATGAATACCCCGAT
>JAJAYH010000417.1 GCA_026786325.1 Alkalinema sp. CAN_BIN05
CGTTCTGCTCCTCATATACAGAAAAGTGCTACTTCTTGTGTACGTTCCCCATCATGATTCACCCCCAGCAGACTTCCCAACATTGAGCAGCAAGTCAAACAATGCATCATTAATGTAGTAATTATCTTTACCAAGTCGATGCTTCGACAGTATTTCAGCCTTAACCAACTCATCTAGATAACGAGTCGCCGTATTACGATGCACCTGTAACTCATCCACCACAAATTCAATCTTCGTATACGGATGTCGAAACAAGTTATTCAGCAAATCTTGGCTATAGATTTTCGGTAATTCCGATCGCATTTTCCCCTTCACAACCATCATCAATTGTTTAATAGCTTCAATCAAAGCGATCGTTTCCCTAGAAGTCTGCTCCACACCCACTAATATAAATAAAACCCAATCTTCCCAAGCATTGTCATTCTCCCGAACCGCTTGTAGAAACCGATAATAATCCGCCTTATTTTGATTGATATATCGACTCAAATACAACACCGGAATCTTAAGTAAATCCTGCTGCACCAAATACAAAATATTCACAATCCGTCCTGTCCGACCATTCCCATCATAAAACGGATGAATACTCTCAAACTGATGATGAATCACCGCCATCTTCACCAACGGATCCCAATCACAGACCGCATCATCATTCATAAATCGCTCCAAATTAGTCATCAGCACGATCACTTCCTGCGGATCCTGCGGCGGACTATACACAACTTCCCCCGTCGCATTATTTTTCAACGCAGTCCCCGGTAACTTCCGAAACCCCGCACTATTTTCCTCAATCATCGACTGCATTTCCAAAATCAGATTATTCGTCAACAACCCTTTCTCCCGCACCTGTTCAAATCCATACCGCAAAGCATCGGAATAAAACAGTACTTCCTTCGCATCGATCGTCACAAATTCCCGACTCGCGGAATTACTACGAAACAATTCATCCTGGGTGGTGATGATATTCTCGATCGCCGAACTATCCTTCGCTTCCTGCAACGCCAACGTATTGATCAAAATCCCCTCATTTGGAATCGTCACCGCCACGCCTTTCAACTCCGCCAAAGCCCGATGAGACCGAGCTAATTGCTTCAGCACAGTCTTAGTTTCCAAATCAATATCCAATGGCAATAACCGTAATGAATCACTCATAGCGCAAACCCCATCTTCGCCAAATGTTCCGCCACTTTCGCCTCCAACTCCGCCACCTGTTGCGTCACATCCGGCAACGCCACCGCATACCGCAACGCCAACACCTTCACCCGCTGCGCCAACCCCTGACTTAATCGCTCCATCTCCCCCGCGATCGTCCCCTCACGCCGCGCCATCCACTTATCATCCACCACCAACGCCTTAATCTCCGCCTCACTCAAACCAGAATATTGCCCATAAGCCAACCGATCGATCGCCTCCTCAGCCTCCTTAATCCCCTTCTTCAAACCCGCAGATTGATCAAACAACTTCAACCAAACCTTCAACACCTTCTCTTCATCCTTTGCCGCCGATTCCCCTTTCATCTCCTTCAGCCGAGCCTTCACATTCGCCCCATTCACCTTCTCCAACTCCCCAAACGCGCCATCCTCACCCCCATGCTCCTCCTCTAACTCCGTCATCTGCGCGATCGCCGTCTCTAGTTCTGCTTGTTGAGACTCGATCGCCGACTGCTGAGAAGCAAAATATCGCGCCACAATCAAATCCTTCGGCACCAAATCACAAGCCCAACCCTTATCAATCTCCTTCCCCTTCTTATTCACCTCAAGAATCCGATAAGTCTCCGCCTTCCAATCATCCATTGCAATCAAGTAACAGTCATCCTGCATCACCTCAGCCCAGTAATCCATCAAATGCTGATACACGTCATAACAGTCAACCAAATCCTTCCCCACATAATGCTCTAGCAAATCCTCCGACAACTTGCCAATCACGTCCTTGGGATGACAACCCACCGCTAACTGCTTCAAAAGCAACGTACTCCGCGATCGCCAATCCTCAAACAGATCCGCCATCTCCCGCGAAAACAACCCAAACTCAGGATGCGCCAAAATCGTCGCCTTAATCGCTTCCGGCTCCACTCTCAAATCCACATACCCCGATCGATTGGGCTGAAATAAGGCATCCTTCAACCCCGGACAAACCGACCAATATTGACCCAACGCCTCCACATCCGCCACCGGAATCCCACCCTGCAAATGCCCCGCAATATCCTGAATATCCTCCGCCTGTTGACCATCGACATAACGCGGAATATTCAGATTAAACTCATTGCGCCCAATCTCTTCTAATCCCACCATTCGAGAATATCCAGCAATCTCGAATTGATTTGTAAATACATCAACAATCTTGTGAATATCCCGATCGCGTAATCGATTCTTATTGCCATCTTTCATATAACCCGCACTGGCATCAATCATAAAAATGCCATCCCGCCGATCAGCATTCTCTTTATCAATCACCACAATGCAAGCCGGAATCCCCGTCCCATAAAACAAATTCGCAGGCAATCCAATAATCCCCTTGATATAGCCGCGCTTGATCAAATTCTTCCGAATCTCCGCCTCCGCATTCCCCCGAAACAATACGCCATGGGGCAAAATACAAGCACCTTTCCCAGTACTTTTCAACGATCGGACGATGTGCAACAAATACGCATAATCTCCCTGTTTGTCGGGCGGCGTGCCATAGGGTGTAAAGCGATCGTGGGGATCATTCGCGATCGAAACACCATTCACCCAACGTTTATCACTAAACGGCGGATTCGCCACCACATAATCAAACGTCTTCAGCATCCCCTCATCTGTCAAAAATAAAGGATTCGCCAACGTATTCCCCTGCTGCACCTCCGCCTGGGGATTATTGTGCAAAATCATATTCATCCGTGCCAATCCCGAAGTCGTCGCATCCTTCTCCTGACCGTAGAGCGAAACCTGAGTCGTCGCCTCATCTGCCAACTTCAACAACAACGAACCCGATCCACAAGTCGGGTCATACACCGTCGTACTCCCACTCGTCCGAGCCTCACGAATCCCCAAAATCTTCGCCATAATGCGGCTCACTTCCGCAGGCGTATAAAACTGGCCCTTACTCTTCCCGCTCTCCGTCGCAAAATGCCGCATCAAATATTCATAGGCATCGCCCAGAATGTCATCCCCATCTGCCCGATTCTTACTAAAATCCAACTCCTTCCGCTCAAAAATCCCGATCAAATTCGTCAGCCGCTCAACTAGCTCCTTCCCGCTGCCCAACTTATTGACATCATTAAAATCTGGCACATCCGACAGCTTATTCGCGATCGCAAGTGGTGCAATAATTTTCTTATTGATATCATCCCCGATCGTATCCATTCCCTTAAGCTTCACCATATCAGCGAAACTCGCCCCCACCGGAATCTTAATCGGTGCATAGGGCTGACCTGCATATTTATCACTGACATACTTGATAAACAACATTACCAATACATAATCCTTGTACTGGCTCGCATCCATCCCACCGCGCAATTCATCACAGCTTGCCCAGAGGGAGCTATAGAGTTCGGACTTTTTTAGTGCCACAGGTTCAACATGTAAGGGAATAACATTGTCCGTCAAAAACGGAGCCGGATATTCCCAATCTCATACGGAAAACGATCCACAAACAATTCAATGAGTTACAAGCGTCCGAAACACAATGCAAAATCAAAAACGCAAATTAATTCAACATTGTTAATTCTCATAAGCGGGTGGGGGGAATCGAACCCCCATCATTAGCTTGGAAGGCTAGGGTTTTACCACTAAACTACACCCGCGCTTTTTCACATCCATGAATATAGCACAACTAATGTCGCTATGAAATACCCGAACTCAGAAGTTTTCCAAAAATACTTTAGAGCCGCAGTTCGATCGTTGTCTCCCAATCTGTATCAGGCTTTATAATCGCATCATTATCAATCACGATATTATCTACTGAAATCTTGAGCAATAGTTCACCCATAAATTCCAACAAAGCCTCTCGCTCTCGTCCACTAAGCTTTGGTTCTAATTCTTTAACTTCAGGCGACTGAATATTATTTCCGACCACCACAAAACTGACCTTGGCCCGAATCACCTCTCCCGACTTCAAGACAAAAGTCGCAGGGAAAGGAACAGTGCTAGGGAAATTCAATTTAATTCTCGCCGTACCCTTCCCACCAATTTCACCGGGAGTCGATCGTAAAACTGGCGGCGCTAAGCTCGTTGTTATATTACTCCCACCAACGCCTGAGCCAGGATTACCCAAAAGATCATCTGATTTAATAGGAGAAACAGTTTTTTTGGGCGATGAATTCTGATTTTCTTTAGTTGGATCTTTCTTCGACCCAGATTGCCCAGACGGCGTATTTTTTTTAGGTGGGACGATCGATCGATCTAGCTTTGGCGTTGAGACGATCGCAGGCTGTACCTTTTTTACCTCGGCCTTAACTTCTGGCTGCACGATCGGCTCCGATTTAATCTCAGGCTCCGATTTAATCTCAAACTCAGGCTGAACCTCGGATTTTAGATCGGGTTTTACTTCAGGTTTGACCTCAGGTTTCAGAGCAGCGGCTTGAACGATCGGCGCGTCCACACTTTCAGATCCAGCAGGCTCCACCAACTCCACCGCGATCGCACCCGCATCCGGTTCCACCACCGCAATCGTCGCCCAACGTTTTATCCCAACGATCAAAAGCGCATGGAAAAGGAACGACACCGCCGCGATCGCCAGCCAAAACTGCACCGACTCAGGTTTTCTCTCTCTTAATGCTCCTGACGCAGCCATAACCAAAAAACCAATGAAGACCTCGCCCTCATTCTAAGCAATGAATAATGGTTCTCGGACATTAATCGCGGTGGAATCCACCAAAAATGTCAACACTGTTTCATCAATCCCTTTGAGATTCAAAGACTCACCCTTCGTAATTTCCTCTTCTTCGAGGTAATCTGCCACCGCTGCCGAAATCAAAATTTGGCCCGGTTTCGCTGACGTTTGGAGTCTTGACGCAATATTTACACAGGGACCGACCGCCGTGTAGTCCGATCGCTCACTGCCGCCAAACATGCCCACCACCGCCGTACCTTGGTGAATCCCACAGCGAAACTCTAGCTTCGGCAACCCTTGCGCCATCCACTTTTCATTGAGAATTTCCAGCGCAGAATGCATGTCTCTCGCCGTCCCGATCGCTCGACGCACCTGCTCATTCGGAGTTAAGTCTTCCGGTGCTCCATAGAGCGCCAAAATCGCATCGCCCATAAATTTATCCACCGTCCCACCGTTCTTGAACACCGCACGGGTCATCGCCGTTAGATACTCATTCAGAATTTCCGCCACCTTCTTCGATCGCAACGTATTCGACAACTGCGTAAAGCCCACAATGTCACTAAACAACACCGTCACCATCTTCGGTTCAGGTCGCAAATCTAATGACAGCGTACCCTTCGCCGCCCGCTTGACCAAACTCGGTGGCAAAAATCGCTTCAAGACCGATTCCGTCAGATATTCATTCAGTTCCACCATGCGTTGTTCTTTTTCTTTCAATGCCAACAGATTTCGCACCTCAGCAATCACAAGACGATCGTTAAACGGCTTGGACAAATAGGCATCCGCCCCGCGCTCAAGCCCTTCGAGTCGAGTATCCTCATCAGCTTTCGCCGTCAGTAACACAATGGGCGTTCCACACAGATCCTCATTTCCACGGATCATCCGAATCAAATCCAACCCCGAGACCTTCGGCATCATCAAATCCGTCAAAATCAAATGGGGACGATGCAACTCCGCCATCTGGAAGCCCTCTTCCCCATTCCGCGCCGTCAAAACCCGATAGCCCTGCGATCGTAAAATCCCCGCCACATAATTTCGCAGATCTGTCGTATCTTCTACCACCAAAACCCGCTTAGCTGGAGTCTCGCCATCGGCTAAAACCTCTTCAAACACCTCTTCTTCGTCTAACGGCTGTAACTCAGTATCAAGATCCGCAAACTCCACCATCGCCCGCGCCATCTGCAATTCACTATGTTCGTCCTCAATCTGACTCGGATCTAAATGACCAGATCCCGCAGGTAACGTCAAGGCAAATACACTACCCACGCCATACTCAGAAGACACTTGAATTTGGCCACCATGGATTTCCACCAACTCTTTGACCAACGCCAACCCAAGCCCCGTGCCCTCATAACGACGATTAACCGACCCTTCCGCCTGTCTGAACCGTTCAAATAAAATCGGAATCTGATCTTCTCGAATCCCGATCCCCGTATCCTTGACAGATAGCGAAACCGCATCACCCAAAGGCTGCAACGAGACCGTGATCGTTCCACCGGATGGCGTGAACTTCATGGCATTGGACAGCAAGTTGTAGACAACCTTATCGAACTTCTCAAGATCCAGATAAACCGCATCACAAGGCTCCAATGCAGCAACAAGCTGAATCCCTTTTTTCTCGCAATACGCCCCAAAGGTCTCAACAATTTGATGCACAAAGTCAGCTAAATCACAGGACTGGAAACGACATCGCATCTCACCTGCATCCAAACGCTGTAGGTCTAGAAGTTGATTCACCAACCGTAACAATCGACGACTACTACGAAGCGCAATGGACGATTGATCCACCGACAAACCAACCTTTTGACTCACTGCCGTTTCCAATGGCCCAAGCATCAGGGTCAAGGGCGTACGGAATTCATGGGAAATATTCTGGAAAAACTCAGTTTTAGCCCGATCGAGTTCAATTAATTTTTCTGCTTGCTGGCGAGTGGTTTGAAACAAATTAGCTTGCTGCACCGCGATCGCAGCTTGTTCTGCGACAGACTCAACCAGGCGAATTTCAGATTGAGTCCAATGGCGAATACTGGTATTTTGTCTCAGTGAAATGCTGCCAATAATTTTCCCATCAGATAACAATGGCAACACTAACAACGCCTTTGAAGACGATCGCATTTCCGGTATATTCATCTCCGGATGCAGCGACAGATCGGGCAAAGAAACAGGCGCTTGGGTTTCCTGAAGCTTGAGTAACACGGGATTCTCGCGAATCAAAACATTAGATTTGGGCAAAGCCGCCGCCACCTCTTCTGGTGTAGCCGATAGTGGCAAATCCGCGTCATATAGTCCCACGCATTCGACATACTGGTCATCGGATCGCCACAACGATAACGTACAGCCATCAACCATCAGCGCTTGTCCTAACTGTGACGTGATCGATGCAAAAATTTCCTGCGGTTCCAAACTCGATCGAATAGCCGTCGTAATGGTATTAATCAATGCCTCACGTTTTGCAAGCGATCGGACCTGCTCATAGGACTGAGCTTGGGCCAATGCCAATGCAGCCTGATCCGCTACCATCCCCAATAACTCAATTTCATCAGCCTGCCAGACCCGATTTTCATCGACCTGGTGCAATGCTAAAACACCTACTAACTCATGGCGACAGATCAATGGAACCATTAATGTTGAGGTAATTCGGAGCGATTGGCAAGCCTGAATCGCCCTAGAATTTGTCTGATCCTCATCTAGTGTCGAAATGTCAAAGGCTTGAATTTCAGGCACGGACCAAACTGTTTCTGAGATTCCACCCAAAACAGAATACGGATTTGGACTTGTATCAGAATTAATGGTGGGCGATCGATAAATAACACTCTCTGGAGAAAACTGGCCCTCTATATGAGGACGTAAAATACAATAACTTGATTCCAATGTTTGACCAACTGCTTTGGAAATCGAAGAGAGGAGTTCTTCATATCCCAAAGCCGCCCGCAATGTAGCCGTTACAGCATTAAGTAAGGTCTCTCGTCGTAGATTACGTCGTAGATCTTCAGTTCTTGCTCGTAAAACATTGTGCGTATCAACAGCTTGCTGAACGACTTGTTTTAGGTGGACATCATCCCAAGGCTTCGTAACATATTTAAAAACCTTGCCAGAATTAATAGCATCAACAAGATCTTCAACGTCTGTATAGCCCGTTAAAATAATCCGAATGATATCGGGATAGCGTTCAGCCGTTAAGCTCAAGAACTCGGTGCCACTCATCTGTGGCATCCGCTGGTCAGAAACAATTACAGCAATATCACCTTCTCGTTCAAGGATTTCGAGCGCATTAGGACCACTCTCCGATCGTAATACCTTAAATTCTCGATGGAATGTCCGGTATAGGAGATCTAGGTTGTCAGGCTCGTCGTCAACGACAAGAATTTTTTGCTTTTTAGTGTCACGAGTGACCATGCACTAATCTCCAGAATTAATAGCGGCAGGGTAAATAAAATCAGTCTTATCAGAGGTCGTAGGTATGATGCACACAACTTAATTTACCCGGTTCTTGTAATCTTCTAACGCTATTTTACAAAATTGTGTGACTTAAATCACATCTATGGCTATATTGCTTAAAATCTCAGTATAAACCAGTAACTTAAAATAACTGTAGATAGTAGAGCAATCAGTAAACATTTAAACTCAGTGATCCACGCCCTCCATAATAAAGAGAATAATCTGTTGGGATGGATCATTTAGTTTGTATGTACTCTTAAATGCTGACACCAAATATGGATATAAAAATAAAATTAACGAGATTTAGCACTAGATGTATTATGTAAATGCCAGATGTCCTGGATAAATTTAGTCTTGCTATGCGTTGTCCTGTTTGTCAGAATTTTGAAAATCGTGTTCTAGAGTCTCGTCCAGCAGATTCAGGGCATAGTGTGCGTCGTCGTCGAGAATGTCTGAAATGCGGCCATCGTTTCACAACCTATGAGCGGGTTGAAGTTTCACCGATTATGGTTATTAAACGCGGAGGACAACGAGAATTGTTCGATCGGTCCAAGCTTTTTCAAGGTGCAATGCGGGCTTGTGAAAAATCAGGTGTATCCGAGATGGATCTCGATCGGGTGGTTTCTGAGGTTGAATCTAATCTTCAGCAGCGCATATTGCGTGAGGTGACAAGTCTAGAAATAGGTATGCTTGTCCTTACCCAACTCCGTACTGTCAGTGAGGTTGCATATATTCGTTTTGCGTCAGTATATTCTCAGTTTCAAAGTTTAGAAGATTTTTTGAAAGTTCTAGAACAGTTACGATCGGGAATATTCCCGCCTGTTGGATAAATAGATTTTAGACAGATTGAATTATTATTTTTGAGATGGATCCGATCGTTTTGAACTAAGACTTCCTAAAAGTGGCTCTAACTCAGCTTCTGTTAGATCTCTCCACTGGCCCGGAGTTAAACCATTAAGCTGTAGATGGGCGATCGATGATCGCATCAAACGTAACGTTGGAAATCCAACAGCGGCAGTCATTCGCCTGACTTGACGATTGTGACCTTCAGTCAGGGTCATTTCTAGCCAAGCTGTGGGGATATTTTGGCGCGATCGGATTGGTGGCGTTCTCGGAGGTAAGTTGGGTGGAGTTGATAGAATCCTGACTGTTGTTGGACGGGTGAGGTAATTTTGGATGCTCAAGCCGCCTCCACGTAGTCGCTCAAGTGCATCGGATGTAGGGATATTTTCGACTTGGATCCAGTAAGTGCGGGGA
>JAJAYH010000418.1 GCA_026786325.1 Alkalinema sp. CAN_BIN05
ATACAACTTGAGACGCAACAGCATCCGATCCTTGAATGTGCGAAATATCGTAGCCTTCAATCCGTTTCGGCAATTCTGGCATATCCAAAATTTCCGCCAAATCTTGCATGGCGCGAGTATTCCGATCGGCCACCCGCTGAGTTCGGGCCAATTCATACCCTGCATTTCGCTCGACCATTTCAATTAGTTCAGCTTTGCTCTGACGTTGGGGATTATCAATGGTAACTTTGCGACCTTTTGCCTCGGTTAAATATGCCGCTAATAATTCTGTTTCTGGCAATTCATACTGCACCAAAATTTCAGATGGAATCTCGACTGGATCAACCGATTGATAATGCTCTTCCAATACCCGTTGCAAAATCGCTCCAGAATCACCCGACTGCGCATCCGCCACAAACCCCAACCGCCCAACCAACCGCCCTGCCCGAATTTGAAACAATTGAATACAAGCATGATGATCATCACTCATCAACGCTATTGCATCTCGGGAAATGGTGTCGTCCGTCAGCGTAACTTTTTGACCCGCATTCAAACTCGTCAATCCCGCAATTTGATCTCGCAATCGAGCCGCATGTTCAAAGTTCAATAATTCAGCCGCTTGCTCCATTTGTTCATTCAATGTTTCGACTAACTCACTAGTGCGACCTTGAAAAATCATTGCAACCTTTGTCAATGTTTTGCGATACTCTTCGGGTTCAATCAATCCCTGACAAATCCCCGGACAGCGCCCCATATCGTAGTTCAAACAGGTTCTATCTTTATACATCGCCTGCAATCGTTGACGCATGGGGAAAATGCGTTTCATCAAATTCATCGTGGCCCGCAATTGCTGACTATCGACATAGGGACCATAATACCGATCGTTCTTGTTACCCATGATGCGACGACGGGTCGTGAAGATACGCGGGTAATTCTCAGACCAAGTAATACAAACATAGGGATATTGTTTATCGTCCTTGAGTAATACATTATATTCAGGTTTGTATTGCCGAATTAGATTGGCTTCGAGAGTGAGAGATTCGGCCTCCGTATCCGTGACAATGAATTCAATTTCCGTCACCATTCGCATCATCTGATGAATGCGGGGACGACTATCGCTACCATTAAAATATTGACGTACTCTCGATCGGAGTTTTTTCGATTTACCAATGTAGAGAATTTGGTCACTCGCATCGCGCATGTAATACACGCCCGGTTCCGCCGGAACTTCCTTCAGGCGTAGTTCAAGTTGGTCAAGATCCTGCATCAACGGTAAAACTTTTAGGGAAAGTGCTTTTTCTGCTTCCTTCGCCGTCTCTGTCGCAACCATGATGTTCTCCCACACTAATCCTTTAATAGTTTAACGTTATGCGGCCAGACCGGGGAGTCGGTCGGGCCGCCGCTATGGATCTACTTCTTACAACTACAAGTCTTGCAAGTGCAGTCTGGTCCACACTGGCAGTCGTCGCCGCAACTACAAGTCGTCATCGTTCCAGTCGTGACAATACATCCGCAAGCTTGAGTGGCGTTTGCTACGATCGTTTCTTGAAGGGTTGGTTGAATAGTCATAATCGCGTCCTGATTAACGGTATGCGTTCATCCTAAACCCTGTAGTCAGGTAGAGAGTCAAGGGGGGCATCAAAAATAGTTTTGCGGCAGAGTTCCGATGTTGATCGGTGTCTTGTCGTAGACCTCATCTTTATCTGGTCATTTCATCATTACCTATAGTTATCTTTTTTAAAACGTTAACCTTGTGGAATGGATGGGTAAAATGTTGTTATTGCAGACCGCGTTACTACAGACCGCGTTATTACGATCGAAGCCCCACTCTCATCCCTATACCTCTATGCTAGACCAGTACCAAATGACGCGACAAGAAGCTCTCGATCGCCTGCGAGACTTCGGTATCCAAGGTGAAGATGTCTATCTGATTGACCTTATTCCCCTCGTGGAAATGATTTGGTCGGATGGTCAAGCGCAAGCCAGCGAAATCGGCATTTTCAAAGACTATCTGATTAAACATGTGAACAATGTCAACACGATCGCAGGCTACAAAATGCTGACGATCGAAAAAGCTGAACGATTTCTACAGCGATTCCTTACTGGTCGTCCGTCTGAAAAACTCCTGCACACCTTACGATCGCTCATTCCGCCATTGCGATTGTCCAGCTCCGACAATGATGCAAATCAAATACTACGGACATCTATGCTACAAGGCTGTTTAGACATCGCAGCAAGTTCAGTGACTGAAGATCCACATCAGGCTATGGAGCGGTTCTGTTCTGATGAGAAAAAGTGCTGGTTTGAAATCTTTGATACGCTGAAGGACCGCAGTAAGTCTGCTCCATATAATTAGCCATTATTCCACTAACTTCCATAATAATTACTGATAACTAAGAGGGTATTTGAAAAGTTCAAGGTTGTGACGCTTGAGACCCGATCCCCCTAAATCCCCTACTAAATCCCCTAAGCCCTACGGGCAGGCTACGCCACAAAAAACGGAGACTAAGAGTTGAATTCTAGTTTCCCCTTCTTTCGCGTAGCCTGCACAGAGGGCGTAGGGGCTGGGTGGATCGTGTCTTTTTATACCAACGTAAGGACTTTTCCAACATCCTCTAAGACTCACTCGAAAGGCCAGTAATCCATAACAAATCTCAGGTTAGCGAGTAGAATCGACTTAAGTTAATTTTATTCCAGTCCGATCGTCATGCGAAAGCTCTTGTCTTCGTTTTATCCGCATCCTGAATCAGCCCTCAATATCCATTGGCAATTGACGCAATTGAGCTTACTCGTGTTGCCATTCAATACGTTGTTGGGGGGAGTGTTCATATTCTTGAATTCCTGTGCGCTCTGGGCAAAATATGCGAACCAATTTGTTCAAAGCCTACTTCATCAGCTTCTTTTAATTTTGGGCGCTTGGATGGTAATTATTGCCCTCTTTGCCGATCGGAAAGATTTTTCGCTTTTGGGTCTGTTTAATTTTCTGCCATTTTTTGTGGCGTTTATTGCCCAGAGTTACCTGTTTCGATCGGTGCAGCAGCTTAGGCAATTAGCCTGGATTTTAGTGGTGCCGTCCGTGCTGATTTCGGTGTTGGCGATCGGGCAAATGTTCTTTGGCTGGGGGTTTCATATTAAATTACTCTCGTTTGGTGGCGATGGGATCTTATTAGATCTGTTGTTGAAATCGGGCGGGGTGCCTGCTGGACGAGCCTCATCACTGTTTTATTATGCGACTATCTTGGCCAGCTATTTGGTGATTACCTTTACCGTTAGCTTTGGTCTGTGGGCTGATGCGATCGCCACTCGAAAAACCGCTCGACAGGAAGCTCCGTTTCCTCTATTCCTGAAGCTACCGACGATGGTGCAAACAACTCTTCGCCATCCCTTAACGCAATGCAGCTTCTTGGGGTTGTCCGTGGGACTCAATTTTACGGCACTCTTTTTGACCCAATCCCGTAATGCTTGGGGGATCGCCTTGGCAGTTGTCTTTATTTTTTCCACTGTACTGGGATGGCGTAAATTGTCCGGATTGCTGTTCTCATCCCTAGGAATTGTGACGGCTGCCGCCTATGGAACACCTCCCTTGAGTGACTGGGCCAGAACTGTTGTGCCTTCCATGATTTGGGCTAGGGTGAATGATGATATGTTTCTCAATCGCCCGATCGCATCTCTTCGACTAACCCAATGGAAATTTGCAATTTCGTTAATTGAGAAACGCCCTTGGACCGGATGGGGATTGCGAAATTTCAGTACACTCTACGAAACAGCCACAGGATTTTTTATCGGACATCCTCATAATTTACCGCTAATGCTGAGTTGCGAAATGGGCATTCCAGCGACATTGTTGTTCTATGGTTTGGTGGGTACAGTAATTGGGACTAGCATTGTCCATGGGCACCAATCCAAACTTTCAAACCGCGATCGGGCCATTCACTTAACATTATTATTAGCGTTTCTTTGCTGTACGGCCTTTAGTCTGTTTGATATTCCAATTTTTGATGCTCGAAT
>JAJAYH010000419.1 GCA_026786325.1 Alkalinema sp. CAN_BIN05
GAAGGCGGATCGGGCGGTGCTTTGGGCATTGGCGTGGGCGATCGGTTATTAATGATGGAACATTCTGTCTACAGCGTTGCGCCCCCCGAAGCCTGTGCTGCTATTCTGTGGCGCGATGCCGGGAAGTCGTCGAAGGCCGCAGAAGCCTTAAAAATAACGTCTGAGGATTTGATGGGGCTGGGCATTATTGATGAGGTAATCGCCGAACCCACGGGAGCGGCCCATGCTGATCCGGTGCTGGCCACCGAACAAGTCAAAGCCGCCATCCTCGCCAACCTTGTCCGTCTCGACAGCATGACTAGCCAGCAGCGCCGTGACCTTCGATACAGCAAGTTTCGGAATATCGGGAAATTCTCTGAGGGCTTGGGTTAGAAGCTTACGACTTTAGGGCGGTTGCTCTGCTGGAAATTCCGTCCATGGTGCTACAATAATAAGTTGTAACATTTGTTTACATATTCATTTACTCGATCGCCCTCTGCTGAGATGAAATCCTAGAGTCCATTCCTAGCAACGTGGTCTGGTGGTTCATCAAAGTGACGCAGCGATCGGGGCTAGATTTTAAATCATTAGTTCGTTGCGAGAGTATGACTTTGACTCAAACACATTGCGCCTTGATTACCGGGGCGAGTAGTGGTATTGGCAAGGCGACGGCGATCGCGTTTGCTAAGGCTGGAATTGATCTGGTTTTAGTGGGACGAAATCAGCAGAAGCTAGATGAGGTAGCGCTTCAGACCCGATCGTTTGGGGTTGAGGTAGCGGTTTTTATCGTTGACTTAGCGGATGTGTCGCAGGTTCAGGGCAAGATTAGCGCTCTTGTTAGCAGCTTACCTCGGCTTGATATTGTGGTTAACAATGCGGGAATGGGGTACACCAATGGCCTACTCGAAACGCCCTTAGCGGACTGGCAGCGGGTGATTGATCTGAATTTGACAAGTGTCTTTCAGGTGATTCAAGGCGTGTTGCCGAAGCTGCGATCGCAAAAGCACGGGACCATTATAAATCTCTCCTCTGTGGCCGCCCATCAAGCATTCCCGAATTGGGGCTTGTATTGCGTCAGTAAGTTTGGCCTTTTAGCATTGACCAAAACTCTGGCCGCAGAAGAGCGTAGCTACGGCATTCGGGCGATTTCCATGTCTCCAGGTTCGGTTAACACTGAACTATGGGACACAGACACCGTTCAGGCCGACTTCGATCGTAGCTCCATGCTCACACCGGACGTGGTGGCTGCCTCGATTTTGTATGCTGCTCAAATGCCTCAGGGTGCGGCCATTGAAGAAATGATTCTGCTCCCAACTGGCGGAACGTTCTAAGCATTTTCAATTCTAAAGTTTCTCATTTCCAATTCCTAAGGACTTAAATCATGACGATCGTGAATGATTCTGCTCTAAATTCTTCTTTAGAGGCTGAACTAATGCGCAATGCAAACCGGGCCGATGGCGGTGCTGATTATTTTGCATCCATGGAAGCAGCGGTGCGCGAAATGATCATTGGGGTTGGGGAAGACCCCGATCGTGAGGGTCTATTGAAGACTCCAAAGCGCGTGGCCAAGTCGATGCAATATTTGACAAGTGGCTATTCTCAATCTCTAGAAGAGTTGTTGAATGGGGCAATTTTTGACGAAGGCCACAACGAGATGGTCTTGGTTCGCGACATCAATTTCTTCAGCATGTGCGAACACCACATGTTGCCCTTCATGGGACGAGCGCACGTTGCTTATATTCCTAACCAAAAGGTTGTGGGTTTAAGCAAGTTGGCCCGGATTGTCGATATGTATGCTCGGCGGATGCAGGTCCAAGAGCGCTTGACCAGCCAAGTTGCAAAAGCATTACAAGAAGCTCTTCAGCCTCGTGGGGTGGCTGTGGTTTTGGAAGCGTCCCACATGTGTATGGTGATGCGCGGCGTTCAGAAGCCTGGTTCTTGGACTGTAACGAGTTCTATGGTGGGCTGTTTCCAGGAAGATTCCCGGACTCGTGAAGAGTTCTTGAACTTAATTCGTCACCAGCCTTCTTTCTGGTAGTTTTCGCCATCAACTAAATAAATTAAAACACGATCGGATCCATCGACAGGACCGATCGTATTTTTTTGCTCAATGTTTGCTCAATGACAGTAGGGTTGGAGTTGATCAATCAATGACTTAGCCCGATCGTGCAATCCATCCCAATTACGACCCTGAATTAAACTCGGTAAAAATAATTCACTGGACAGCCCAACGGCGATCGCCCCAGCCTTTATAAAATCAGCCGAATTCTCAATGCTAACCCCTCCCGTGGGAATCAATGGAATGCCTTGCATGGGAGATTTTAGGCTGCGGATATAGCTCGCTCCGCCAAGACTGTGGACGGGGAAAACTTTGACGCTGTTGGCTCCGGCTTGCCAAGCGGTAATGATTTCGGTTGGGGTGAGCGCACCGGGGACGATCGGAATCTCTACACGTTTAGCTCGTGAAATCAGGTCAGGGTCGCAGTGGGGCGAGAATAAAAATTGGGCATCCGCACTGATGGCTTCAGTCAATTGAGCTGGAGTGATTAGGGTTCCGGCCCCTATTGTACAATCTGTTAATTCTTGGCGTAGTGTGGCAATCAGATGGGCAGGCCGATCGCTATTCCAAGTGATTTCAATTAATTTGATGCCAGCCCTTGCCACCGATCGCGCCATCTCTAGACCGACTTCAAACTCCGGCGCACGAATGACCGCGATCGATCGGTGTTGCATCAGCAAACTAGTCCAGGACATAGCCAATCACAAATAATCAAAAATTGCCCTAAGGAATCGAAAATGTACAGAACCGATTCCGTCCAGTTTCCTTGGCTTGATATAAGGCACGATCGGCGGCGGTAATCAACATTTCACGGCTAATAATGGCAGACGGGATCGTGCTGGCCACCCCCATGCTAAGGGTAAGCTTATCGCCGATTTTTGAGCCGGTATGGGAAATATCTAGATCTCTTAATGCGTCTTGAATATCCTTCGCCACCCCAGTCGCTCTAAACCTGTATTGGGTAAAATAATCGCAAATTCTTCTCCGCCATAACGGGCGGCCAAATCGATCGATCGTTTCGCCCCCCGTTCCAAAACCTTTGCCACTTTCTTCAAACACTCATCGCCTTCTTGATGGCCATAGGTATCGTTATAAACTTTAAAGAAATCAATGTCACACAACACCAACGACAACGACAAACGATCGCGCTGCATTCGACTCCATTCCTGCTCAAGATATTCATCAAACCGACGACGATTTGCGACGTGGGTGAGGCCATCAGAGGTAGCCAGACGCTTGAGTTCTTGGTTGGCACTTTGAAGCTGCTCATAGAGCTTAACTTGGGTCAGTAGGTGCTTAACGCGTTGACGCAGGACGGCCCAGTGAATCGGTTTGGTGACAAAATCTATTGCCCCAGACGCAAACGCGTGCTCTACTGACTCCTCATCATGTAAGCCCGTAATCATCAACAACGGAGTGCCATTCCCCTCCAGATGCTGTTCCATTTTTTGAATTTGTTGGCAGCAGGTGAAGCCATCCATATGGGGCATCACCGCATCAATTAGGACCACATCCGGCTGCATTTTGCTGAACATGGCCAGACAATCTTCCCCATCAACAGCTTCAATCACCTGATAGCCGTCTTGTTCCATAGCCTGACGCAGACAAACCCGGATGACTCTGTCGTCGTCTGCAACCAGAACAAGCGGTGGATTGTGAGATGAAAAGGTCATGGAGATAAACCGAGTGAGGAAAAGGCTAGCACAGTCACTAATTGCGTGAGCCGTGAGCTATGCCGTTAGACAAGAGTGCCCTATTTTTTACCATTCCCAACTTTTCCGGGTCGTCCGTGACTTAAGCTGCGCCCTTCTTAAATTTGTCCAGTCCAGTTACGACCTTTACACTTTTTATTTTGTCTCCAGCTTTAATATCATGGAGAACCTCTTGACCACCCGTGACATAGCCAAAGATGGAATATCGTCCATCCAGGAGATTAAGGCCAGCGGGGGTGAGTTCGGGTTCAAACAGAAAGAAGAAAAACTGCGACGATCCGCCATTCGCTTCTTCATTCGGGCGGGCCATTGCGATCGCACCGTATGCACTAAAGGGCAGCACGGGCTGATCTAGATACCGACCCGCATCTTCTAAGGTCACACCATAAGTTGGCACTTTGTCACCTTGGGCCAAAATTTCCAAGGGCACCGATCGGTAGGCTTTGGTTTTGGGGTCAATGAAGCCTTCATCTGGGCCATCGGGATCGCCTGTTTGCAGCACATAGAAGTCTTCAGCCCGAGTAAACGGCAGCCCATCATAGAAACCGCGCTGAATTAGATCGACAAAATTCCCACCCGTCACTGGGGCGCTATAGCCATCTAAAACGGCTGTAACTACACCTTTGTCGGTTGTAAATTCGATTTGAGCGCGGCCTTTGAGTTGAGGAAGATCTTTATACTCCTCCGGAACTTCATAGGGGAAATCCCCCAACATGGATTCTTCAAGCGTTGTAACCCGGTTCAGTAAGGCCGATCGGTGCATCAAAATATCATCTTTATTTTTGGCAGCTACATCAATGCGTAACAAGTCAATATCACCCTGAATCGCATCTAGAATCTCATTGCCCTGGGGCTTGAAGCTCTCGGGCACGCTGGCAAGAACTTGCGATCGTTTATCTCGAATCACAGTCTCAGCTCGTGTCAAATCGGCACCGATCGCTCCCCAACGACGGTTTGCTCGGATTTGTTGCGAAATGTCTTCGATAGAGGTTTGCAGTTTACGAATATCGGGATTTGTAATGGGCAGTGAGTTTCTCAGGATGGCCTTGGGGTCTGTGACTGCATTGCCTTGGGGCAGAGCTAGGGCCGGAGCGCAGGTTATCATAAACGTTAGAACGGCAGCAACCAGCAGCAGCGTTCTAGTTTTAGAGAAAAAATTAAACGACATTTCAATACCTTGCTTCACAACTTGACTCCCTTTCTAGAGGGTATTGTCCCATAGCAGTTTGAGAATTTGTGAGAAAAATCTGTATAGCGGTTCCTAGGGCGTTACAATAAAGCGCTGAAAGTTCTGCCGAATCGATTTGTAGAAACCCATGATTTCCAGTAACGATTTTCGCTCCGGTGTCAGTATTGAATTAGATGGTGCTGTTTGGCGCGTCATCGAGTTTTTGCATGTCAAACCCGGTAAAGGTGCCGCATTTGTCCGCACCAAGCTCAAGAATGCTCAGACGGGTAACGTAATGGAAAAAACGTTCCGGGCTGGGGAAAGCGTTCCTCAGGCCGTCCTTGAAAAAAATGTAATGCAATTCACCTATAAAGATGGTGATAAGTACGTTTTCATGGACATGAGTACGTTTGAAGAAAGCCTACTCACTAAGGCTCAGATTGGCGAGCAGAGTAAATATCTCAAGGAAGGGATGGATGCGATGGTGGTCCAGTGGGGCGATCGTATTTTAGAAGTAGAATTGCCAAACTCGGTGGTTCTGGAAGTGACCCAAACCGATCCCGGTGTCAAGGGCGATACCGCGACTGGGGGCACTAAGCCTGCTACTGTCGAAACAGGTGCCGAGGTGATGGTGCCGTTGTTTATTACGATCGGTGAAAAGATCAAAATAGACACCCGTGATAATAAATATCTCGGTCGTGAGAACTAGGACGAGAGCGCGATTTGTGGGGCTGTGTAAGGGCTGTATGGTGGGAGTTTTTCCGCTAAACTCCCCACGCAGGCTTTCCCTTTCGCCAATAGCTTTGATTTAAGGAGTGATCACTGCCGTGTCAGTAAATTTCAGCGAATTGCGAGACTTATTATTAGCCGTCAACCAGACCGACATCTCAGAGTTGACCCTAGAGGATGATGGCTTCAAGATGACCATGCGACGTGGATCGCTTCCCGTGATGGTTGTTGCGCCACCTGTTGGCATGTCCCCGGTGGCAACCTATGAGGCGGCTGCACACACAATGGGGACGACGAGCGGACCGTCTACGTCATTGCCTTCTGTGGATCAAAAATTATTTGAAATCAAGTCCCCGATCGTTGGGACGTTTTATCGCGGACCTAGCCCTGATGATGCTCCTTTTGTGGAGATAGGCGATCGGATTAAGGTTGGCCAAGGGATTTGTATCGTTGAAGCGATGAAGGTGATGAATGAGATTGAGACGGAGGTTTCCGGCGAAGTCATAGAAATTTTGGTTGATAATTTCCAACCGGTGGAATTTGATCAAGTTCTGATGCGAGTTCGGTTAACCTAGTGTGGTTGAGCTTTGGATTGACTTTAAAAGTCAATATTTGATCTCATTTTAAATCTTGGGCTGCCTAGTGATGGCAGCTTTTTTGTGAGTATTACTACTTTGTGAGGATTACTATATTGCTATGGGGCGAAATATAGGGATAATGGTAGGGATCGCTGATACGTCGAGATTTAGCCGTTATTTTTGCAATTCTTTGCAAGTGATCCCCATGGCAAAAGAACAAAATTTGTTGAATGACACATTAAATGACACCTTAGCTGATGATGAGGTCAGTCTTATTGTCGATGAAGCTTTGGTTAGTATTGTTGATACTGGATCTCAAGCAGTAGTGGAGCAAGTAGCGAATTATTTTCGGGTATTGGGAGAACCAATGCGTTTGAAGTTACTTAATGTGCTACGAGACGGGGAGCGCTGTGTTCAGGATTTGGTAGATGAGACCCAAACCAGTCAGGCGAATGTCTCGAAACATTTGAAAGTGATGCTGCAAGCCGGAATATTGGCAAAGCGCAGTCAGGGCACCCAAGCATTTTATCGAGTGACGGATGATTTGATTTTTGAGTTGTGTAATTTGGTCTGCGATCGGCTTGCTACCCGAATTGAGCAGCAAGCCCAGCATTTTCGGACGTTCAGTTTGGCTAGTAAACCGGAATCCAATATCGAAGAGACTACGGCTTAAAACTTGATTTTTAGAGCTTACAACTTAGATTTAATCAGCTCTTCTATCGGATCGAGATTTTGTAGAGATTCTGTTGTATACCCAGTTATTAGCCAAACCATTGCTCGTCCACTGTCGCGTAATGCTTTCAAAATAGGTTCGGGCGATCGGTCAGTCGGGATGGGTACGGTTTTAAAAATAACGCCGCGCTGGGAACCAATAATTTCAGCAATCCACTGAGCGCGGCGCATGTGATAGTCAGAGGTGACGAGGTAGACACTGGTGATACCTTGATTTTTGAGATCGTCAACCAACGTCGTAAAGTTTGTCAGCGTATCTACGGCACGATAATCTAAATGGACGCGCTGACGATCGATTCCAGCTTGATCAAACACCCAATAGCTATATTCCTGTGGACTACCGGATGACACCCACAGTGGTAAATCTGGATATTTAAGCGCTAAATCGGCAGCGAATTTTTCCCGATCGGGAGAACCTCCTAAGACAAAAATAGCTTGAGGCTCGGAAAAGTGTGTTGCCAATTGTCGATAACCTACCCAACAACAGGCCGAAATCGCCAATAGTCCGGCCCAAGGTAAACGCACAAGACTACAACGCTTAGACCGTTTAGGCTCAGAACGTCGTGATGGTGACGAGATGTTCTTATCAAAGCGTTGTCTTGGTTTCAGTAGACGCTGGTACGGACGAGACATATGACCAGGGATTTTAACGCTGTGATTTTAACGCTGTAATGGGGCTTGGGCTTCTGTTGCTTTTGCGGTGACGATCGCGGTACGAATTCGAGGCTGTTCTAGAAATTGAGCCGCGTCCGCTAGGAGAATTTTACCCCAGAGATTATCTTGCAAAAATTTTAGATTTCCATAACGGCTGTCTAATTGGATGGCGGATTCACCTAATTTTAGTCCCTCCTCTTGATTGCCTTGCTTATAAAGGGCAACAGCTAAGGCTAGCTTGGGTTCTGAGGCTTTACTATCGGTCTTAATTGAGACATTCCATAGACCGATCGCTTCTTTGACATTTCCCGACTCATAGCGAATCAAGGCGATATTATTGAGCGGGAACCAGAATTTTTCATCCAGCTTATTGGATTCGGTATATCGTGCGACGGCTTCATCGGTTTTACCCAGCATGAAGTAGGCATTACCTAGATCAAAAAGGGCTGGAGGCATCGCTTTTACAGCGGGTTTGAGCTTCGGGTCGCTCTTGAGAATTTTGATGCCGGACTGAAGCGCATCGACGGACTTAGCATACTCTTTCTTTTGGAAGTAGGCATTGCCGAGACGCAATAAGATAGCGGGTTCCTTCGGATCTAGAACTTGGGCTTTTTTGAGCGCGACGATGCTTTTGTCGGCTTGATTGTCCGCCAGATATAAACCACCCAGAACAGACCAGGCATCCGGGTTCTGAGGGATAAGCTGGGTGGCGAGTTTGGCGCGGGTGATGGCCAAGTCTACCTGTTGAAGCTGAGCGAGTTGAAGGGATTCACCCAGTAAATCACGGCCCTCTTTTACCAGACTGTTGCTGTCAAAGTCGGGTAGGCGCGGCAAAAACTGAGCGATCGCAGGTTGTCGAACAATGCCTGAGTTCAGAAGAAGTATGGTACCGAGAAGCGCAATCCGTTTATACACAGGAGTCTCTAGAAAAATTTAAAGGTCGGGACTGGATGCTAAGAAATGCTTACTTTCAACAGGTTTTAACATAAAGCGTTGACGCATTGCTCAAGCTCTTGATAGCTGGTGAAATAAGTTGCCCTTATTCTAGACTGATTTTTTCACTTCTTATAAATGTCGTCGCTATTTTTTGAGCGATCGTCTAGGGCATTGGATAAAATCTCAGATTAAGTACGGTAATTTAGGTGCGGCAATGGATCCTAAATTCAACTATTGTAAGGACGATTACTGAAACTTTTGCGAATTTTCGTCAACGCCATGGATCCTCTCTTTAAGGTCGAAGTCCTTTCCCAAACCCCGAACCCGCAGCAGACTATCTATGCTGGGATGCATCAAGACTACGCCGAAGCGTTTGTCTGGGACGATCGGGCCAGCTTCCCGGATGAGGACAAAGCGGGCGATCTGGTCATCCGCAATCTCTTGGGCGGCAATCGAGGCCACTTCGGTCCCTTAGAACATCCCCAAATCGTTCTCAACTGCGGCTGGTTTCCCCACAGCACCATGCAGCAGATTAGAACTCATCGGGTCGGAATCAGCTTCGACGTACAATCTTTTCGTTATACAGGGAAAAAGATTTTAGAGGCGGCAGACGGAACAAAAGGTATTGAAGAGGTCTTCTATCTGCGGCCTTTGGGAGCCTATACCGATCGTCAAGGCAAGCGTTACGAATATACCGAAGTTCTTCGCAATGAAGATCTCGCTTGGTGTCTAGAGGGCGCAAAACTCTATGCGAAACGGATTAGCCAAGGCTTCAGCGAAGAACATGCGCGTAGTTTGATTGCCTTTGATGTGCGGCAACACTGGGTCATGTCAGCCAATGTCCGATCGCTCATGCACCTGATGGATTTGCGGGCCAAGGACGATGCCCAATTGGAATGCCAGCAGTTGTGTGACTTGATCTTTCCGCATTTTGAGGCTTGGGTTCCGTCGATCGCTGCTTGGTACAAAAAAAATCGTTGGGGGAAAGCGCGTCTATCTCCTTAAATTAGGTAGAAAAATTAGATAGAATTTTCTCTGAATCATGTCTAAACTTGTTGGCGACTAGAACTTAATCGGTGTGAGGAATCATGAGTATTGGCGATTTATTTAGCAAGGGCGGGGTTACGATCTGGCCTTTGTTGCTCTTGTCGATTTTGACGGTGACGGTTATTTTTGAACGATCGCGCTTTTGGTTCAATGTTTTAAACAAAGAAAAGGAAATCGTTAATCGTATTCTCGATGCAACCCGTCGAGACTGGGACATGGCCGCCGAAATTGCCCGACAAGCCTACGATCAGCCCGCCGGACGTTTTTTGCTCCAAGCCCTTCAGCTTCAATCGCCCGATCCGGATTTATTACGGCTGGCCCTTGAGTCTAGTGCCGATGATGAAATTGCAGGAATGCGACGTGGCGACAAGATTCTAGAAGCCGTTATTGCGATGGCTCCATTGCTGGGATTACTGGGAACCGTGCTCGGCTTAATTCGGACCCTAGGCGCGATTACATTTACGGCTCTTGGAACGGAGGCTGGTAAGGATGCTGCAGGTGGTATTGGTGAATCGTTGATCAGTACGGCGGCTGGAATTATTGTGGCGTTGTTTGCCCTGAGTTTTTATCGAATCTTTCAAGGATTGGTATTCAATCAGGCGAAAGTGTTCAGACGTGCTGGGAATGAAGTGGAATTGCTTTACCGTCAAAAGTGGCAGTACGAAAAAAATGACGATCGGGCTAACGATCGGAATGTTCCCAGTCTCGATCGCTACGAATCCAGTTCGGATGATAAAAAAACTGACCTTCTAACTTGATTTGAACTAACTTGATTTGAGCGATTCCCATGAAAATCAATCTTGACAATGCCACCGACGACGGCCAGATTCAGATTTTGCCGTTGATTGATGTGATTTTTTGTATTCTGACGTTCTTCATTCTGGCCGTGGTGCAAACGGAGCGCCCCCAAGCCGTGAATGTTGATTTGCCCCAAGCCAAAACCGGAACCGTTCAAGCCCCCGATCGGTTGATTATCACTCTGAGACCGGGCGGTCAGCTTTTAGTGGGACAAGAAGAGGTGGCCGATCGGACCGCACTAATGGATCGGGCCAAAACCTATCTGGTCCAACGTCCTGATGGATTGCTGGTTTTAAATGCGTCCCAGACGGCCATGTACAGCGATGTGATTGGGGTGTTGGACTCTCTGCGAGAAGTGGGGGGTGTGCGTCGAGTGGCTCTCGCAACGACACCAAAAATTGAAACGACTCCCCCGCCAAATCCCTACTTGACTAATCCCAATTCAAATCCTTATGGCACCCCTGGCGGATTTCCAGGTTCTTCAAATCCTAGTGGCTTACCCAATTATGGATCGCCCGGTTCAAGTCCACTTCTCTACCCAGATAATAATTTAGGCATTCCGGGAGCGTTTCCCAATGGTCCAGGATCAACGCCTAACCCAACTATTCCTAACTCTGGAAATCCTAATCTTGTAATCCCAAATACAGGAACCCCGCCTCTTCCCAATACTGGATCTGGAGCGCAAGATTTTAAGACTAATAAACAGACGATTCCACTAACTCCTAATAATTCTCAAAATCTTCAGCCTGGGAGATAATGTCACTTGTTTACCTAGGAGTTACTAATCATGGATTTAATGTTGAACAATCAGATCTTGACCTTACTTTTGTCGGATCACCCGATCGCACTCTTGGCCCAAGCAGGCGCAAGGGTCGGTACAAGAGCGGTACAAAAGGCTCCCGTCAAGTCAACCAACTGGATTTTGGCTGCATTATTTACCCTTGCCGTCACAGCAGTTGCTTTTTATCTACTGTCTCTAGTTTTTCCCTTCATCGAAATCGACAGTCCGGTGACCGCTATTGTCTGCGCCTTGGTGTTTGGTGCAATTAACATTTTTACCCAGCGAGTTGAAGACCTTTTCAACATGACGTGGATTTTGGCCCCGATCTCTCTCCTAATAAATATGGCTGCGTTCTGGATAACAGACGTTGCGATCCCAGGCTTCCGAATTACGAATGGCCTTGTTGGTATTTTGGTTGGGTCCGTATCCCTGACCATTCTGCAATTCTTGATCAAATACTTAATCGGCGTAATTTTCTAAGATTGCCCAAGCGACCTTTTCTCAAGTATCAATACGGTTTTCCGACCCTGAACTTTTTTAGCACTCCCTAACCGAGAGTGCTAAAGTTTTATTCAGAATATTTGTAATTGTTGGATTATCCCTCAAGGAATCTCTATGCCTAAGATCGTTGTTTTTAATGAAGATGCTCGTCAAGCACTCGAACGTGGTGTTAATGCTCTTGCTGATGCCGTGAAGGTCACGCTCGGTCCTAGAGGTCGCAACGTCTTGCTTGAGAAGAAGTATGGCTCTCCTCAGATTGTGAACGATGGCGTAACGATCGCAAAAGAAATTGAACTCCCAGATCCCCTTGAGAATGCAGGCGCGTCCCTGATTCGTGAAGTGGCATCTAAGACTAACGATGTTGCAGGCGACGGCACCACAACCGCTACTGTGTTAGCCCAAGCCATCATCCGCGAAGGCATGAAGAATGTCGCCGCTGGATCCAATCCGATCGCCCTTAAACGCGGAATCGAGAAAGCCGTTGCGAAATTAGTAGAAGAAATCGCCGCGATCGCGAAACCAGTCGAAGGAAATTCGATCGCTCAAGTCGCGACTATTTCTGCCGGAAACGACGAAGAAATTGGCGGCATGATTGCTCAAGCCATGGCCAAAGTTGGTGAA
>JAJAYH010000420.1 GCA_026786325.1 Alkalinema sp. CAN_BIN05
CATCAACACGGTGTCAATGACATGAATTACCCCATTACTGGCTTTAACATCAACGGCAGTCACTTTAGACTTGTTGATTGTTACGCCGCTCTTTTGAACTAAGACATTTACCGTATCGCCTGCAACGGTCTTGACTTTACCCGACTTGAGTGTCGTCGAAAGGACTTCGCCAGATACTACGTGGTACCTCAAGATTTTGACGAGCTGGGCCTTGTTTTCTGGCTTGAGCAAGGTCTCAACGGTCCCTTTAGGTAGTTTTGCAAAAGCTGCATCTGTGGGTGCAAAAACGGTAAATGGACCCCGTCCTTTCAAAGTATCCACGAGACCAGCGGCTTTCAATGCGGCGGTCAATGTTTTGAACGAGCCATTGGCCGATGCAACGTCTACTAGAGTGTTTGTGGGTACTTTTTTAGCGACAGAGGTAACGGGATTGTTGAGTGGCGCGATCGCTGGCTTGGGCTTGAGAGTGACGGGTACTGTCGGAGGCACTTTCATTTCCGCTGCTTTAGCAGTAGTGATTCCTGCGATCGTAGTAGCGGTCAAGATGCTAGCTAGCCCTAACAAATGAGCTACATTCAATTTAATTGGCATAGATAATTTTGTCCAAGAATCGTAAGTGTGCCTTTACTCAATGATTGCCTAGGTCTCAATTCTTCACGAAGGAGAGGCAATCATTAAGATTTATTATAAAGCTGTCCTAGCTCAGTCGTGGTGATTATCCGAACTTCTGATTATTCAGTAAGCTCCGAAACCATCTCACTTCCAGCAATCCACCCCGTACTCCAAGCACTTTGAAAATTAAATCCTCCCGTTACACCATCAATGTCTAAAACTTCTCCAGCAAAGTATAATCCTGGACAGATCCGACTTTCCAGCGTCTTAAAATCGACCTCTTTTAAGTTCACTCCGCCACAGGTGACAAACTCTTCTTTAAACACACCTTTCCCGCTGATTTGATAGGTTCCACTTAGTAATTCTTGCAGCAATAAATTAAGCATAGGTTTCGATAAATCCGACCATCGCATTTCCGGTGAAATGCCTGCCGCGATCGTGAGGCTTTCCCAAAGGCGACGAGGCAACATGACGGGACATTGTGCGGCAACGGTTTTACGAGCGAGCTGAGATTTTACTTTAATTAAACTATCCTTCAGCGTCTCGGGATTGGTGTTGGGGAGCCAATTGATGTTGAGTTCGACTTGGTAATTCATTTGGTGCAATAATCTTGCGCCCCAGGCCGATAACTTCAGGACGGCGGGTCCGCTTAAGCCCCAGTGGGTGACGAGGAGTGGACCGGATTGTTCGAGTTTGGTGCCCTTAAGTTTGAGTTTGGCCATGGGTACAGATACGCCGGGAAGGTCGGTGAGGCGGGGATCTCGGATGTTGAAGGTGAATAGGGAGGGGACGGATTGTTCGAGGGTGTGGCCGAGATCTTTTGCTATTTGATGCCCGACGGCGCTGCTGCCTGTGGCCAGAAGCACCCGATCGCATTCCAAGGTTTCATCATTCCGAAAGACTAGAGTAAATCCATGGTCTTGTCGGATTATTTTTTTTACAGCGGCCTGGGTTTTAATTTTCACACCCGCCATGGTCGCACTAGATGTCAGGCAATCAATGATGGTTTGAGAGTCGTCGGATTCTGGAAATAGACGACCATCGGATTCGGTTTTTAGTTTCACCCCACGATCGGTAAACCAAGCCACGGTGTCACGAGGTTGAAATCGGGTAAATACTCCGCGCAACGCTTTACCACCACGGGGATAATGTTGCACTAGTGCGGCTGCGTCATAGCAAGCGTGGGTGACGTTGCAGCGGCCTCCACCAGAAATTTTGACCTTGGCAAGTACAGTCGGTCCTGCCTCAAATAGTGTCACCTGAGCGTCAGGGTTTGACTCTGCCGCTGCGATCGCCCCAAAAAAACCTGATGCTCCTGCTCCAATCACGACGATGCGCACTGTAGTTCTCCCTACATTGTTAGCTTGATATCATACAGATGGAATGTGCGTTTAGGGGAATTCTCAGGTCTTAAATTTGAGCATTGGCGAGGTCTTCCAATTCGGAAATCATGAGTCCAGTAGCTACAGAAATCATCTCTAGAAATTTGTCAACAGAATCTTTGAATCCCAGGAGGTTCTTAATCAATTGATTTCCCTTTCAAGTACGATCGTAACCATTGCCAGCCAAACAAAATCACAAATGCTGGATTATTAATCACATAACGTTTCCACAATCGCCTTGGCTCCATAATCAAACGATAAAGCCATTCCAAACTACAGCGCATCATCCATTTCGGAGCTTGGGACACTTCTCCCGTATGAAAGCGAAATGCGGCCCCAACCCCGATCGTTACCGCCTGAATTTTTGATTGATTCTGCGCCATCCAAAATTCCTGCTTTGGGCAACCCAATGCCACGAATACCACTGCCGCCCTTGACGCATTAATTCGATCGCAATCTTGTTGCGTTTCTTCCGATGTTAGAGTTCTAAAAGGCGGTGAATATGAACCTGCAATTTGCAATCCTGGAAAGTTATTAGATAATTTATCCTGCAATTTCCGTAAGGTTTCCCAAGATGAACCATATAAATAAATTGGTAATCCCAATCCAGATGCCCGATCGCACCAAGCCAACATCAAATCTGGGCCATAGACTCGCGTTTGATCTAAATGCCCCAGTAGCCGTAATCCAAACACAATGGGCATCCCGTCCGGCGTTACAATAGTCGCACCATTCACCACCGATCGGTAGTCTCGATTCCAAAATGCCGTCATGACCACATGAACATTCGCCGCAATCACATAACCCGATTGTTTTGCCGTTGTCAATTCAACTAAGCGATCGCATACCGACTTATAAGTCGTACAATCTACCGATGACTTTAGAATTTTTTCCCGTATAGGTTGAGTTTGAAGCATCACGGTAGACTCCTGATTACGATCGGAATTTCCAGTTTACCGATCGCATATTTCACCATTAATCGAGATCCAAATTGTAGTAAACCCAGTAATCCACCATAACACCACACAATCCGAATCATTTCTCGAAATCGCCTCCCCCTTCCCGTCGTCGTCAAATTCTCTCCCGTCACGCGGTACCCAGCAAATAGATGATTCACCCGTACAAAGTCATAATATTCTGAAACCCGAATCCAATAATCCCAATCAAAACCATAGCGATATAAAAGCGATAATTCACCTATTTTTAAAATAACTTCTCGGCGCAAGAAAGTTGCAGGTTGAGTAATAAAATCATGGGTTCTCAACTTTTCTTTTGAATAGTCTCGAATATTGGTTACAGGTTTTAAAACAGCATCAGCTTCATCGATATAAACTGCTTCTCCATAAATTGCATTAACCTGAGGCTGCGATCGAAAGTGCTGCGCTACTAACTCTAATGTCTGATCCAAATAAATATCATCAGCATTCAACCAAGCAAAAATATCACCCGTCCCCAATGCCCAACCCCGATTTATTGCGTCGGCTTGACCTAGATCAGATGATATAATAATTTTAATTTGGCTATGATTTTTGTATTTTCCCAACACATCAACAGTTTCATCTGTCGAGCAATTATCTAAAATAAAATACTCAAGATCTACAGTTTCACAAGATTGCTTTAAAACGCTTTCAATTGTGCGTTCTAAATAAGAACCTTGCTGATAAGACGGAGTAACGATCGTGAATTTCATACGAATTTTATGCGAATTTCATATACTAGATTTTATATCCTAAAATGGAGGACTAGGGGAAATCATTGGTAGAACAATGGGGGCTATTTTTGGTTGCGGAAGCGAGGCTTGCGACGGTGGTGGGGTTGCAGGTTTGATGATCGCGATGCGCGGCAAATCAATTCTGAACGCAGATCCTTTCCCCAGTTGACTTGTTACCGTAATGTGTCCGCCCATCATCTGAATCAGCCATTTTGTAATCGCCAACCCAAGTCCGGTACCCGAATGCCGACGAGTTGTGGATTGATCAATCTGTCGAAATTCTTCAAATATATAGCGGATATTCTGTGGCTCAATTCCAATACCTGTATCCCGAACAATTATGGTAATTCTATCTTCTCCTACTTGCTTTGCTTCAACCGTTACACTGCCACTATCCGTAAATTTCACCGCATTAGAAAGTAGATTTATAATCACCTGTCTCAGCCGAGTTCTATCCGTCACAATAATATTATTGCTTAATTGAGCCTGCATTACTAAATTGATTCCCTTCTGTTCAGAGAGCGATCGTAATCCATCTATAGTTACTTTCAACAAACTCGATAAATTTATTTTTTCGAGTTTCATATCCAAACGACCTGCTTCAATTTTTGATAAAGTCAAAATGTCATTAATTAAGCCAAGCAAGTTCTTTCCATTATTGAAAATTCGGCCCACCATGTCAAGCTGAAACTCATTTAATTTTTGGCGTTGCAAAAGCTGAGAAAAACCAATAATCGCATTCATCGGAGTCCGCAATTCGTGGGACATTGTGGCGAGAAAATGGGATTTTACTTGAGCTGCTTCACGAAGCTTTAAATTTTGAATTTGAATCTGTTGACGTTGGCTTTCTAGTTCTTGGTTTTGTTGTGATAACAGCGTATTTTGAAAGGCGAGCCGTTCTTCCCGTTCTTCTAAAGCATTAATCAATTTTGCATTATCAATGGCGATCGCGGCCTGTTCACTAAATGCAATTAAAAGCCGTAGATCTTCCTCATCAAATGCCGCACCATCGTCCCAATTTCCTAATGCCAACACCCCAATCCGGCCCGCCTGAGGTGACTCGATTGCCACCACGCACAGGGCAGATGGAACCGTTTGGATGGCTAATTGATCATCTGTCAATTGGTTACTATTTAGCGCTAAATCCACCGATCGCAATACCGCCGATTTTCCTGTACTGAATACCTGTCCAATAGCTCCGTTCTCTAGGTTGAAGGTGCTCTCAATGTTAAATCCCGATCGGGTCAAGCCAGTCGTCGCGACTAAATTCAGGTTTTTTTGCGGAGAAAATAATGGACTGTTGCTGTCATTAGGATTATGCAACGCGATCGCCCCAAACTGACCATCGGGAATCGCGGCACAAACCTCATCGATCATCGTTTGAAACAATCCTGGTAAATTTGTCAGACGCTGATTCAGCAGATTGGTTAGACGCTGAAGGGTATGAAGTTGGTGCTGGTTCCGGCCTAGACTCATGACCACACGGTTTCGGACTTTTTCAGTATCTTGTACCACTTGGTTAAGACGACCGTTGTCCGCTAAGACCTGCTCTATTTGCAAATTCATCGCCCGCCCGCCATGTAGCGCATGAGTTAGCCGTAAAGCACTCCAAATTTTCTGACAGAGCAAGTCTGGAGTAATCTCGTCATAGGTTAAATATTCTCCCGCTCCCTGCTCCAACCATTCCCACCCCTGACGCTGGTTCGATTCTGCCATCAACATCACGATAGCCGGGGCTTTTGGCTGATCTCGCAGTGCTTCTAGTAGAGATAAACTGTTGCCATCTATCAACGACCAAAGTATTAGGACAGCATCAAAGTGATCGGTTTTCAAGGTTGCGATCGCCATGGCTCGGCTTTCGGTCTCGACGGCAGGAAAATCCATCCCTGCCAGATCCCAGGATTGGCAAATGAGGGTACGATCCACAGTACTGCCTCCTGCGACGAGGAGTTTGATGTCAAACTTCATTTCTACGCGAACAGATTTAATAAGCATTGACGTTATTTTGCCCGAGTGAATCGATGAAACTGTCATCCAAATTAGGCATGATTCCAACTGACTTCAAAATCATGCGTCAAGATTATGTCCTGCTCAGTTAATTTTTTCTAGTTTCCTTGGAAATTTTGTACCGAATCGTCATGAGTTGATGGAAAATGCCAACTAAGGTGATTCAGGCAATCGATCGTATGGCAATCTTGGCTTAATAATTAATTATTCCTTGCATAAAATTTGGGTAGAAGTGAAATCCGATGAACGATATTAGAATTGCGCTGATCGAAGACCATGCCTTAACACGGGTTGGAATGCGGACCGCACTCCAGCAGAAGTCAGGGTTTCGTGTGGTAGGCGAGGCATCCAACGGGACTGATGGTCTTAGGTTAATCACCACAGTACGGCCTGATGTGGCGATCGTGGACATTGGCTTACCCGATATCGACGGGATTGAGCTAACCAAGCGTTTTAAGCAGGCTCAGGCCGATGCGGGCTATGAGGCGAGGGTGTTGATTCTGACCCTTCAGGATTCTGAAGAGGTGGTGATGGCTGCATTTGCAGCGGGTGCAGACTCGTATTGCATGAAAGATGTCAGCCTCGATTTGCTAATGGAAGCGCTGAAAGTCACCCATGAAGGTAATGCTTGGATTGATCCTGCGATCGCTCGTATTGTGTTGCGTCAATCCCAACAGCCCGCTCCCAGAACCATTGCAGGTCTATCGCCCGACGATGAAATTCAATCCTATCCGTTGACTGAGCGCGAATTAGAAGTGTTGCAACTAATTGTTGACGGCAACAGCAATGCCTCTATTGCCGATAAGCTCTTCATCACGGTGGGAACAGTTAAGACCCATGTTCGTAATATTCTAAACAAGCTTTGTGCTGACGATCGGACCCAAGCGGCGGTTCGGGCATTGCGTACCGGATTAGTGTGCTAAGAGCTGAACTTGGCGAGACGATTGCTGGGCTGCTTCAAGATTATGACTAGTATTAGGATTATGACTTGATTCGTCTGGTCTAACTCAGAAATGACATCTGCAATGTTTAAATGAGAGACAACTCTTTGGTCTCCGATTCGATGCCTGATATTGCTCCGGTTACTCGAAATGAACTCCAGGAACGCCGTCGGCAGCTCAAAACGAATCGGCGTAATCGTTTGCTTCAGACTTCTTGGCGTTCTGTTGTGGTGTTAGGGCTTGCGGCGGCAACAGTGTGGATTGTTCTTCAGCCCAATTGGGTGATTCGACGATCGGAACAGGTCAAAATCGAAGGCAATCGCTTGCTCTCAAGCCAAACCATCCGATCGCTGCTGCCCATTCAGTATCCCCAATCATTGCTGCGAATTCAGTCATCACAAATTTCCGATGCGCTCACCAGCAAAGCACCGATCGTAGAGGCCGTTGTTGAACGCCATCTTTTTCCACCGGGACTGATCATTAAGATCCGAGAACGTGAACCCGTCGCCCAAGCTATTTATGGCAGCGGTGGCAAGCTTGCTCAGAGCGATCCTAAAATTATCGTAAAAGGAGAGAAAGGGAAGGCGACCGATAAATCTAATTCTTCTCCTAATCCAAATGCGGGTAATTTAGGGAAAGCTGCGATCGATTCAACCCCACCGGATGCGTTCTTGGATGAGGAGGGGATGATTTTGCCCATTGAGGGCTATACAGAATGGAACCAAGGGATAAAAATGCCGGATCTAAAAATTCTGGGAAATCCCGATGTCTATCGGAGGCAGTGGACTTCGTTTTATCCAATTTTGCGACGAAGTCCCGTGAGAATTCAAAGTATTGACTGGCAAAGTCCTACTAATATTCGGCTCAAGACTGAGATGGGCTGGATCCATCTAGGTCCGTTGGGACGGTCTTTTACACTTCAGATGCGATCGCTTGACAAGATGCGACAGCTTCCCAAACGTCTGCCCCCAGAGCAAATCGATTACATCGATCTGAGAAATCCCAACAATCCCACCATCCAACTCAAAAATAGTCGAAGTAACGCTCCAAAATCTTCAGAGGAGTCCGGCTTATAAAAGTCTCTCCCTGAGTCTGATTCAGGCTGAATAGACAGACAACTTGAGTGATCCCGACAGGATTTTTTACAGATTTGGTTGACAGGATTCAGTTTTGCTCACAGGATTTAGTACAATTAGTGCTCGATTCAATCTCAGCGATTCATCACAAAATCCTGAAGTTGAAACTGTAACCGTTGAATGACTGCAAACTTGTAACGAATCACAAGTTTGCTATGCACTGTGTTTGTTCTAAATTCCGTGTTTTCCACGTTATTACTAGACCACTCACAAGAGTTCAGGTCCATCTATGACACTTTTCGTCCGGAATTCCAATGACGCCTAGCAATGACCCCCAATCCATGATGCTCGATCGCTTGTATCCGCCAGACCCTGAGACTGAACAAGCTCAGACTTCAGTGATGGGTTCTTCTACGGGGGCGACGGATAATGTCTACGCCTTTGGTGATACGGGCAACCATTCAGGAGCGGAGGGAACTTCGCCTATGGAGCCGAAGTTTGAAGAAAAATTAAAGAGTGGTGACATTGTGCCGAGTAGCGTTGCGAAAATTAAAGTCATTGGTGTAGGCGGAAGTGGGGGCAATGCGGTGAATCGGATGGTGGAGTCCGATATCAGTGGGGTGGAGTTCTGGTCAATTAATACCGACTCTCAAGCCCTGACCCAATCTTCGGCTCAAAAACGACTTCAGATTGGACAAAAACTCACCCGAGGACTGGGCGCGGGCGGAAATCCTGCGATCGGTCAAAAAGCGGCGGAAGAGTCCCGGGAGGAAATTGCAGCGGCCCTTGAAGGTGCGGATTTAGTCTTTATTACCGCTGGCATGGGCGGTGGGACTGGAACCGGAGCGGCTCCCATTGTGGCTGAAATCGCAAAGGAACTGGGTGCGCTGACCGTTGGCGTTGTGACCCGTCCATTTACGTTTGAAGGCCGTCGTCGCACCAACCAAGCTGATGAGGGCTTAATTGCGCTTCAGGGGCGCGTTGACACATTAATTGTGATTCCCAACGACAAGCTCCTTTCCGTTATTTCAGAAAGCACCCCTGTTCAAGAAGCCTTCCGCACCGCCGACGATGTGTTACGCCAGGGTGTCCAGGGAATTTCAGACATTATTATTATTCCCGGTTTGGTGAATGTAGATTTTGCTGATGTTCGAGCCGTAATGGCCGATGCTGGATCCGCACTGATGGGCATCGGAATCGGGTCGGGTAAATCTCGCGCTCGGGAAGCTGCTATGGCCGCGATTTCGTCGCCGTTACTGGAAGCCTCGATCGATGGCGCGCGGGGCGTAGTGTTCAACATCACTGGTGGGTCTGACTTGACTCTGCGGGAAGTGAGTGAAGCAGCGGATATTATTTATGAAGTCGTGGATCCAAATGCGAATATTATTTTTGGTGCTGTTCTTGATGAGAAGCTCCAAGGTGAAATCCGAATTACGGTGATTGCGACAGGCTTTACGGCTGAAGTGCAAGCACAACAACAGATAGCGGCCCGTAATCCCGGCGCTCCCCGATCGCTCGGCAATCTTCCTCAAGCGTCCGAATCGGCTAACCCGGCTAGGACACCCCTACCCAAAACCCCTCCTCTGCCCAATACGGGACTCGATATTCCTGAGTTCTTGCAACGCCGTCGCCCATTGAGATAGAGATTTTTCTATAGGAGGTTTGAAAAGTCTTTGCGTGGGTACCAAAAGACTCGATCCCCCCTAGCCCCTACGCCCTCCGGGCAGGCTACGCCACAAAAAAGGGGGAATTAGAATTCAACTCTAAATTCCGCTTACCAAGGAGGATTTAAGGGGATCCTGAAACCAGCATCACCGAAATTAGATCGCCAGGCTCTGCCATGGTCTTTCCGACAGGGATTATGGCCAACCCTGTACTGCCTGCAAGATTGACCAGATTTCCCGAACTACCGCTACCCATCGCAGGGCAAAATTGTAAATCGTCACCACTGCCGAGGATTGTGCCCCACAGATAACTCTCCCGTTTTCCATCAGACTGGAGCGGTTGATGGGTGATGGCCGTGACGAATAAGGGCGACCATGGACTGGTTTGACCCGATCGCTTTCGCAGTCCAGGCAGCACAAATCGCCAAAATGTCACCAACGCTGATACTGGATTCCCGGGCAGCCCAAAATAAAGTTTTCCCTCTGGAAAGGTCGCGAAGGTGAGTGGCTTTCCGGGTTTAATAGCGATCGATCGAATTAAAACCTCCCCGCCCAACTCGTCCAGTAATTCTTCAACATAGTCATAATCCCCCACGGACACCCCACCGGACGAGATCACGACATCACAGCGATCGATGCCATCCTTCATCGCCTGTTTGAGACTTGACCGATCGTCTTTTACCGAACCCAAGGCGATCGCTTCAAATCCGGCTTGGCTCAACAACGCCAATAATGCAATTTGATTAGAATCAACAATTTGTCCCGGCTGAAGCACTTGATCCGGCAACACCAATTCATCACCTGTCGATAAAACGCCGACTCGAAGCCGCTTAAATACAGGCACCATTAGACATTGCGCTGCTGCCAAGACTCCGATTTCAGGTCCACCAATCCGCAATCCCGATCGTAAAAGCGGTTCCCCCGATCGGTAAAAGCTGCCCTGATGCCGGACGAAATGACCGGACTGCGGCGGGGATTGATTGATGTGCAGTCGATCGCCCGATCGGGTCGTCCATTCCTGCATCACCACCGTATCCGCACCTTCCGGCATCATGGAACCGGTTAAAATTCTCGCCGCTTGGCCCGATCGTATTGAACCCTGTGGTACAGAACCTGCCGGAATTTCCGTGATCACTTCTAGCTCAATGGGATTGTCCTCGCACGCATCAGCAACATCGGCATAACGAACCGCATAGCCATCCATTGCTGAATTATCCCAATGGGGAAAATCCAAAACACTCTCCACGGAGTGGGCCAACAGACCTCCGATCGCGGTGTATAACGGCACCTGTTCGACCTCCAACCCCAAGGGCTGAGCCGCATTTAAAATAATCGTCTGCGCAGAGTCAACTGAAATCATCTTTAAATCTCCTTAAGAAAAGTAGAGTAATGAAAATAGATCTTGAAATCAATGCGCTAAATGTCTACTCCTATGAAATAATGGATATTCGTGTTTGAAACAAGTACCTCCCCTTAGAGGTTTTAACCCCATGGCAAAAAGTAAAGGCGTAAGAATTGTCATTACGCTCGAATGTATCGAGTGTCGGACCAATCCGGACAAACGATCTGCGGGCGTGTCTCGTTACACTACGATGAAAAATCGTCGTAACACCACAGCACGTATGGAACTCAGCAAGTTCTGCCCACACTGCAACAAGCACACTGTCCATCGCGAAATCAAGTAAGAATTTTGACGGGCAGTTGTGAGATGAAATGCTGAAATGCAATTTTCTCCCTGTCAATATATCTTCTACAGAACGCCGTTGGAAGTTTTGAAAGGCTCTCGTAGCCCAAAAAACTCAGAATCTACAAATTCTGTCCAATTCATCGAGTAGGTAAATCATGGCTTATTTCCGTCGTCGAGTTTCTCCCATTAAACCGGGCGATCCGATCGATTATAAAGATGTTGAACTGTTACGTAAGTTCATTACGGAGCGCGGAAAAATTCTGCCCCGGCGCATCACTGGGTTGACCTCACGTCAGCAACGTGACCTCACAACCGCTATTAAACGTGCGCGGATCTTGGCATTGTTGCCATTTGTGAACCAAGAGGGTTAGTTTTCTTTAGGAAACTAATACTATATTTTGGTGAAATTCTCGCTCTTTTCTGTAATAGGAGAGGGCGAGTGTTTTAGATAAGGACCGGACTAAGTTGTTAATCTGTATAGAGTGCTGTTCCCCATGGAAAAGGGTACGTTAGTTGAATTTCGAGTTGGAGGCGATCGGCGACTGGCTGTGATCGACCGTCCTGAGGGAAAAAAGAATTTTATTGCGATCGACGAGCGGGACCATTCCCATACGCTGCATCCTCGCCAAATCGATTATCAAGTCCCTGGACAAGGTTTCAAGTCTAACGAAATTGCAGCATTTCTAAAGCGCATCCAAGATTATCTCGATCCGTCTAGTTTAGAAATCGCTTGGGAACTCGTGACTGAAGAGGGCGGCGGGATCGTTCCCCAAGAACTCGCTCAATTGCTTTTTTCATCGATTGAGCCTGAGCAATGTTACGCCTCTCATATTTTGTTGTCCGACGATCGGCTTTACTTTAAGCAAAAAGGCGATCGGTACGAACCACGTCCCAGCACTCAGGTTAACGAACTTAAGCATCAGTCCCAAATGGAGCAGCAGCGCCAACAGGAATGGCAAAGCTTTATTGTCCGGCTGCGAGACCATGTGGAAGCACGACGGATTGATGCTGGCGTTGCAGTTCCGGTTTGGCCTAATTCCGATCGGCTCCGGATTGAAGCACTGGAAAAATATGCAACTTTTGGGGATGAGTCATCCTCAAAGCTAAATGCTCTAGAGACCTTGGCCGCTGTCAATGCCTCAGAATCAATGCAGGGCGCACTCCAATTGTTGGTAGATTTAGGCGTGTGGAGTCCCCACGAAAATCTTTTCCTTCGACGCAGTTACATGCCCGTCCAATTCACTTCAACGGTTAATGATTTGGCCCACGATTATCTGGCCTCCGCTCCCCCTGACAGGGATACCGATCGCCTCGATCTGACCCACCTGAAGGTCTATACCATTGATGACGAGAGCACCCTTGAAGTTGATGATGGTCTCAGCATTGAAATAATGCCCGATGGCCGAGAGCGAATTTGGGTGCATATTGCTGACCCGACGCGCTGGATGACTCCCGGAGACACGCTAGATTTAGAAGCTCGCAAACGCTGCACGACTATTTATCTCCCGACGGGAATGGTGTCCATGTTGCCGATCGAGTTGGCGACTGGACCGATGAGCTTAAATGCTGGGGAAGTTTGTTGCGCGTTGAGTTTTGGGGTGTTGTTGGCGGATGATGGCAGCGTTGAAGACTACAGTATCCATGCCAGCCATATCAAAATAACCTACCGCCTGACCTATGAAGATGTCGAAGAAATGCTTCAGCTTGGGTTGCAAACCGAGTCAGCCTTAGAATCTCTAGGGAAATGGGCACGTCTGAGAACATCTTGGCGGCAGTCTCAAGGGGCAATCACGATCGATATGCCTGAATCAAGTATTAAGGTGATGAATGACGGTGAAGAAATTATTTTGCAAGTGTTGCAGGATATTTTCCCACGGGATCTAGTGGCTGAAATGATGATTATGACGGGAGAAATTGCCGCTCGCTATGGCAGTGCTAATGGGATTCCGTTGTTATTTAGAGGTCAGACCCAGCCCGATTTACCCTCTGACGATGAATTGTTAGTGATTCCGGCTGGACCTGCTCGGGCTTGTGCCCTGCGTCGTTGTATGCCGAAGAGTGAAATGAGTGTGTCCCCGGTGCGTCATGCGAGTTTGGGCTTGGACTACTACGCTCAAGTGACCTCGCCGATTCGTCGTTACAGTGACCTGCTGGCCCATTTTCAAATCAAGGCCCACCTGCGCGGTGATGAATTGCCGTTCTCTGAGGTGGATGTTGAACACATTACGGTGGGGATTCTCAGCACGGTTCAGGAGTCTAACTTCCTCGAACGTCAGACAAAGCGTTACTGGAGTTTGGAATTCTTGCGACGCAATATGGATGAGATCTGGACTTCGATGATGTTGCGCTGGCTCAGAGAACACGAAGGACTAGCGTCGGTCATGCTCGAAGATCTAGGACTGGAGTTTGCAATGCACTTCGATCGGCCTATTTCACCGGGCGATCGGTTACAGCTTCGAGTATTGCGCTCTGACCCAAGACGCGACCAAGTAGATCTTCAAGAAGTCTACAACCATCTTCCAGAACAGGTGGAGGGTTGAATTGATAATGTTTAATTTTCCCGCCAATTCTTATCTCCTGACCTTCCCCGCGAAACCCGCCGCCTTAAACTGCTTCAACTGCAACGGTTCCGGCTGACCTTCTGGCACGATAATGCGAATCGCAAAATGACCTTCGCCCATCGGAATCTCATCGACCGAACCTAGCCGCCCACGATTGGCCATAATTGTGTCGCCAGTCGCATCAAAAACTCGACCAAAAATATCGCCATTAAATAGATTTTTACCGGAAGTATTGACCGTTGTGCCTTCTACCACGAAACATCTCGCACTACGACCACTCCCGTTGCTCATCACCGTTCCCTGCGCCATCTCCGCCGTACAGGCATGGTAAAACACATCCTTGACCGCCACTTGGACCATTGCTTCCGCAGGCATCACCCCTACCAGCAGGCCAGCCAAAACACTCATACAAGCCATCATCAACCAATTTATAGTCCGCATTTGAAACCATCACTCATAAAATTGACCGATCGTTCCTGATGGCGTGTCTTGGAACACATCAAAACGACTTTATTTAAGTTTACCGTGAAATCACGGCATCAGTTGTGGTGTCAATTGCAGCCTCAATTTTGTTGTCAACTCTAGTGTTAATTGTGGGCATCTGCTGCCGTTCTCCCCTAGGATGAACCATAACCATAAATACCTTAAATAAGGAATTCAGAACTTCTTATGTCAGCCTCCAGCATTAACTACGGTACGAATCCGCCCATTCAGTTTGGCACCGACGGTTGGCGTGGCATCATTGCCGACGACTTCACCTTCAGCAACGTCTGCAAAGTAACGCGAGCGATCGCAACCTATCTCGAAAAGGCATATTCCAAAGACCGTCCAGTGCTGGTGAGCTATGATCCACGCTTCCTAGCTGACCAGTTCGCCTACACAGCGGCCAATGTCCTAGCCGACCTCGGTTGGACCGTGAAAATGGTCGATCGTGACTGCCCCACTCCCGTCATTGCTTACAATGCAAAACACCTGAATTCAGCGGGCGCACTGATGTTCACGGCCAGTCATAACCCGGCTCCCTATTGCGGCATCAAATATATTCCTGACTACGCTGGTCCCGCCACCACCGACATCACCGATACCATTGTTGCAGCACTAGCCACCGCTTCCGACTTGCCGCCGGAAAACAAAAACTCCCAGAACATCAGTACCTTTGATCCCAAACCTGAGTATCTGAAATTTTTGTACAGAATCATTGATGTCGATCGGATCCGCAGCGCGAAACTAAAAGTAAAATTTGACGCACTGTATTCCACCTCTCGTGGTTACTTGGATGAGGTCTTGGTCCATTGCGGTTGCGATACTGAATCCTTTCATATTCATCGGGATGTGTTGTTTGGTGGCGGAATGCCCGAACCTAAGCCCGAGCAATTGGTCGAACTGATTGCAGCGGTAAAAGCGGATCATGCCGACATGGGTCTTGCGACGGACGGAGATGCCGATCGGTTTGGGGTGATTGATGAATTGGGTAATTATCTAACGCCTAATACTATTTTACTCCTGCTGGCTCGTCATTTGTTGAAAAACAAAGGCAAAAAAGGCGCGATCGTTCGGACTGTGGCGACAACACATCTGCTGGATAATCTAGCGGCCAAGTACGACTTAGAACTGATTGAAACAGCGGTTGGATTTAAATATGTCGGGCAACAAATGCGGGAAACCACCGTATTAATTGGCGGCGAAGAATCCGGCGGATTGAGCATTATTGGTCATATTCCTGAAAAAGATGGAATTTTGGCGGATATGTTGATTGCTGAAATGGTGGCCTACGAAGGCAAACCCCTGAGCCAACTTGTCTCTGAAGCGATCGCCGATGCTAATGGCCCGCTCTACAATACCCGTCTCGATATGCATCTGACCAATGCTCACAAACAAGCGGTCTTAACAGCTATTCCCAGCAATCCTCCGACTGAAATTGCTGGTATCGGCGTGAAGGAATTGGGGCGTAAAGATGGCATCAAACTTTACCTAGCGGACGGAAGTTGGGTGCTGTTGCGACCATCGGGTACTGAACCGTTGATTCGGGTTTACATTGAAACAACGACCCCTGAAAAGCTGACCCAGATTTCTAAGTTTATGGAATCGCTGATTGATAGCCTGAAATAGGGGGATGTTGAAAAGTCGAAGGTTGTGACCGTCGAGACCCGATCCCCCTAACCCCCTTAAAAAGGGGGTTAGGAATTCAGATCATAGTCCCCCTTTTTTGTGGCGTAGCCTGCCCGAAGGGCGTAGGGGATTTCGGGGGATCGAGTCTTTCATAGTAATAAAAAAAATTTCAAAGGTCCGCTGAGATTTTGTGGTTTTGTCTAAGATTTTTAAGGGAGGTCTGAGG
>JAJAYH010000421.1 GCA_026786325.1 Alkalinema sp. CAN_BIN05
ACCTCGTCCGCATCCACTTCATCAAAGCGTGCATCCCGTAGAGGACTGAACAGATCAACCAAAATATTGGCGGCCTGAGCCAGCGCTTCTTGGGGCGTTAAGCTGCCGTTGGTCCACATTTCCAAAATCAGACGATCGTGGCCGAGCAATCCGCCCACCCGC
This sequence comes from Alkalinema sp. CAN_BIN05, assembly GCA_026786325.1. Lineage (GTDB taxonomy): Bacteria > Cyanobacteriota > Cyanobacteriia > Leptolyngbyales > Leptolyngbyaceae > JAAFJU01. The sequence continues at coordinate 163 of JAJAYH010000421.1, forward strand.
GCATCTTCAACGGAATAGTTAACCTTCCGAACAGGCATGAATATCGAGTCGAGTTGCATGAAATCGATCGCTGCATTTTCATCAGCTCGAATTCTGTCTACTCCGCGATATCCTTTACCACGCTCAACTCGGAACTCCATTTCCAAAGTATGACCTGCGGCAACAGTGGCAACAGGTTGACTTGGAGAAATGATTTCCACTTCAGCAGGTAAGTCAAAACTTTCAGCAGTAACATCCGCTGGGCCTTGAACTACAAGCCGACCAATTTGAGGTTGGCCAGAGTAGCTTTTCAAAACTACCTTCTTCAAGTTGAGAAGAATGTCTAAGACATCTTCCCGTACACCCGGAATCGTCGAAAATTCATGGGCAACGCCTGCAACACGGACCGCCGTAATCGACGTTCCTTCTAGGTTCGCCAACAACACACGACGCAGTGCATTTCCCACCGTCGAACCTTGGCCGCGTTCCAGCGGCTCTAAGACAAACTTGCCATATTGACTTTGATCTTTATCGATGGTGGTTTCGATACAGTCAACTTGAAACTGTGCCACGGAATTCCCCCTTCCTTCTTCAACTCATAACTTGTTGCAAAAACCGTTACAACGTAGTGACCTAGGCGCTTGCTGTGCCCAGACATCAATGTAACAAACCTAAACGCGACGGCGCTTGGGCGGACGACAACCGTTGTGAGGAATAGGAGTGACATCCCGAATCAAAGTAATTTCCAATCCAGCACCTTGAAGCGCACGAATTGCAGTTTCACGACCCGATCCCGGACCGCTTACCAATACTTCGATTTGACGCATTCCTTGCTCTATTGCACGACGAGCCGCATTTTCAGCAGCGGTCTGAGCGGCAAAAGGAGTGCCTTTTTTAGCACCCTTAAACCCACTAGAACCTGCCGATGCCCAGGAAACTGCTACCCCTTGAACATCAGAGATAGTAACAATGGTGTTATTGAATGTAGATTGAATGTGCGCAACCCCAGTGGGGATGTTCTTTTTAACTTTACGCGCACCTGTTCGGCGTGTAGGTTTAGCCATTTCTCAAGCGGTAGTGGGACAACGTGAACAAACTCGAAAACCGAATATAGGAAACCAATCGGTATCAATTCCCTATTACAGCCATTACTTACGCGGTGCCTTTTTCTTACCGGCCACCGTACGACGACCGCCTCGACGGGTCCGTGCGTTGGTACGGGTCCGCTGACCCCGAACGGGCAAGCCCATACGATGACGACGACCGCGATAAGCACCGATGTCCATCAACCGCTTGATGTTCATAGATTCCCAGCGACGAAGATCTCCTTCGACCTGGTAGTCGGCTTCAACCACTTCCCTGAGTGTTGCTACATCAGCATCCGTGAGGTCACGTACGCGAATGTCGGGATTAATCCCGGTTTTTTTCAACACTGCTTGGGAGCGGGTTAGACCGATTCCAAAAATATAAGTCAGACCGATTTCAACCCGTTTATCACGGGGAAGGTCTACACCTGCAATCCGCGCCACACTCGTTCTCCTTGTGAAAACTATATTAACAGAGGGGGCACACCCTAAAGTTGTGCGTTCAATCCAGGCTTTCCCCGAAGGCGGGGCTGACCTGGTGGTCGTTTCCGTTAACCCTGGCGCTGTTTATGCTTGGGGTTTTCGCAAATAACCGTTACGCGACCGCGACGACGAATCACGCGGCATTTGTCACACATTTTGCGGACAGAAGCTCGTACTTTCATGCTTCTCGATTAGCCATAAATTACAAACACAATATCTTAGCAAGTGGATTCTATCTTGTCAAGCGGCATTATCTATTAGATAATAAGCCGTAACGATCGGTTCAATACCCGATTTATTGGTAGCAACTAAAGCCGAGCGATTGGAGTTCCATCTGGCTAGATTGGGTGTTGGGCATTATCGGCGATCGAAGGGTTTGAACTTCGGTGCGATCGGGAAATTTTTGGACCCGAAATTCAATTTGGTAGAGCGTGATGGGATCTGGGGTGCAGAGTTGGCCTGTGATTTGATTGGGGGTAATGACAATTCTGAAGCATATCGGTTGGGAAAGGCTGTTGATAAATCTCAGGTCTTTGTAGCCATAAACAACCGTCGCATCGGAACCCAGTGGAGTGAAGCGGGTTTCATCCGTGTAGATGTCGGCAGAATGGGGATAGCGTTCGATCGCGTTGAGTCCAGCTTGAAGCGTGAGGTGATACGAAATCCCGGACAGTTGGCACAGACCACCGCCCATGACGGCTTTGAGTTTTCCGTTGACGAGCGCACGGCCTTCTAAATAGCCACGTTTTGCTACAGGTGCGCCCACTAACGCCCAAAATGAAAATATTTCGTTGGGTTGGATGACGATGTTATGAATGCAGGTGGCAGCGATCGTCAGGTTTTGGCGCTTGTTTTCAGAATAGTTGGCAACTTTGAGGGTTTGAACGACTTCGACTCTTGCCTCAAACCGTTGTCCTCGGGTTTCAGACGATCGCACGATTCGATGGAATTGGGCCGATCGCACATCAGCCCAAAATCGCAGGATGAGTTTTAGTTTTAATCGTAATGATGACGGAATCAACTGTTTCATTCGCACCTGATCCAATAAGTCAACTCTCAAAATTTTTAGTCAACTTTACCAAAGCAAAGACCCTCAGTACTACATACCAAGGGTCTTAAGCGTTTCAATGCATCCTTGAAGGACGCTCAGCTAGGAATTAACGCTTGTTTTTCAAACGATAGGTGATGCGGCCCTTGAGCAAGTCGTAGGGAGATAGCTCTACTTTGACCCGATCGCCGGGGAGAATTTTAATGTAGTTCCGACGAATTTTGCCGGAAATGTGGGCTAGCACGTTAAAGCCGTTGTCGAGGTCTACGCGAAACATCGCATTCGGCAACGAATCTACAACAGTGCCTTCCATCTCAATTAGGTCTTCTTTAGACAAAGGTTCCTCCTAGGAATCCATTCAAATATGTGCGGCTTAGGTCAGTTCGAGTTTAACGCGATCGGGTAGCTACACAGGCCCGATCGCGGTTTTTAAGTCAGTAGTAACAGCATCCATGGATTGATCCCCGTTCACCGTCACGAGCAATCCTCGCGACTGATAAAACGAGATCAATGGTTTGGTCAGGTCGCGGTAGACCTGTAAACGATGGCGAATGGTGGCTTCGGTGTCATCCGATCGGCCACTATCTTTACCCCGTTCGACTAGGCGCTTAACGACGATTTCGTCTTCGACATCCAGGTTAACAGTACGATCGCAGACTTGGTTGATTTCTTGGAGCAGTTTTTCGAGAAATCCAGCTTGCTCTAAAGTTCGTGGAAATCCATCTAGGATCCACCCCTTTAACGCATCCGGTTCCTGAAGGCGTTCCCGAATCATATTAATGACTAAGGAATCTGGAACCAGATTACCCGCATCCATAAAGCCTTTAGCCTCAAGGCCGAGAGCGGTTTGTTTTTTGACCGCTGCCCTCAAAATATCTCCGGTGGAAATATGGGGAATACCCTGAGACTCTGACAAAATAATGGCTTGAGTCCCTTTACCTGCACCAGGAACTCCTAAAAAAATCAATCTGCTCACTACTGTTTCACCATTCCTTCGTATCGTTGAGAAATTACAAACGTTTGAATTTGTTTAGAAGTGTCGATCGCAACGCTCACCAAAATCAACAATGAGGTCGCTCCAAACCCTTGGAAAGTCCGAACATCGGCGATTCCTTCCACCGCTTGGGGAACGATCGCCACGGCTCCAAGAAAGAGCGCACCCAAAAACGTCAAGCGATTAAGAAT
>JAJAYH010000422.1 GCA_026786325.1 Alkalinema sp. CAN_BIN05
ACCAAGTTCGGTTGCCGCTAAATCGTCCCTGAAAAGGTCGTTTTTGGAGAGGCTAATTATCTAAAGTCCTCCAAAATCCTAGGATTTTGAGGGAATAAATAGGACAAAATGAAGATGACCAGACTTGTGTGTACGCGGTAGCTTACCAAGGGGGATTTAGCAGGGCTATTTCATTCTAAACAATGCCTTTAATAGCCCAAATCCAGAACCAGCCCGACGTTGGGCTTGAGCCATATTTACGAACCCGTGATCTCGATAGAGATTGAGCGCAAGGTTCCGGGCTAGGGTAAATAGTAACGGAAGTGATCCAACGCGAATCCGAGAGGCATCTTCTCCTTGAGTAACATCGCGCACATAATGAACTTTGTTTTCGACATGCCAGTAATTACGAATTCGTTTGGCAAACTCCTCTACAGTTTCGTTCAGAGAACTAAGGTAGTAACGTGTATGCTTCTTTTTAATCAACAAGTGTTGACCTTTAAACAAGTGTCGATAACTGCTCACTCGAATGATCGTGGTTAATCCAGGCCATTCAGTTACTCCCGGCAAGTCTTCTAGAGACCGCCAAAGGCTAACGCTACGCCGTTCAACTCGTCCATGACCTGATTCAACACGATGGCAATGAACTTCAGATTGAAACCGTTCTTTCACGGCTTTGAAAAATTTAGGATGATTCCCTTTCAGTGCAGCTAAATAATGATTCTTTGACTCGATGATTTGCTCACAAGTTTTTTTTGAGTATTCAGGGCATCAAAAGCAAAGACCACCCCACGCTCTGCTAACGCTTTAATGACAGGCGGTAACGCTTTGATTTCATTGTTTTTACAATCGACGGGCTGAATTGGTAAGATCAGTCCTCGTTCCACTAGGTAGACCGTGACCAATTGAATGGCAATCTTGAGAGTCGGCTGTGCTGGCCGGACTGCTCAGATTGTAGGAACCACGGGACACTTTCCCATCCATAGCAATAGTTTCGTTGGCTTTAGGTTTAATCTGAAAAAATATAGACAAGCAGGTACTATAAGCTTCATGGTCAAGGGTCAATAATACTCGCCGAATCGTGCTGTAAAAGGGCAATCTTGACTTTGCTGGCTTAAATAACTCCAGGAGTTCATCTCTGTAACTAACGAGCCAATCGCTGATGGCTATAAAACCCTTACATCCCGCACTGATGGCTAAAGTAAACAACGCAAGGCAAAGAGCCTGGTCATGACGCTTTCCCGCTCCACGCAGGAGGTCCGGTAGGGCTGAAAATGCGCATACAATTGCTAACGTGCTCATGGCTCTAGACTGATTCTTTCAACGACAGCCTACAGCCTACAGCCAATCCTACCTAGTTACTTAGAATGAAATAGCCCTGGGGTTGTAGGTGAGATTAGGAGAGAGTGGCGATCGTGATATCTTGAGATCTTCACCCACTCATCATGTCCGGCTCTGAATGGAAACTGATTCACTGTTTAACCGAATTTTAGATCTCCTGGACCCGTGGTGATGCCCTAACCCTTCTGTGATCTGGGCGAATTCAAGCGATTCTGGTCTCCACATCTAGCGCCTACTACGGGAGATCCCGGAGAGCCAAAAGTATGTTCTGTGGCCAGGTTCTATATGAAATCGGTAAAAAAGATTGCGAATGAGGGCTTGCTTTTAGAACCTATCATGGTCCCTCGTTGGAAAAATAAGACTGATTTGCTATTACTATTGGATAAAAGGGATCTATGGCAGTATTCGATACCTTATCAGAACATTTGATTGATACAGCTTTGCGAGGTGGACGTTTGGGTAGCCTAGAGATTCTCTATTTCCATAATTGTCCAGCGGGATACCTCTATCGAGATCCACTTCACCAAGATCCAGAAACAATAAGTACTTTTTTTGAGCGGATGAATCATGGAAATACTGTTGGTATGATTTTTAGTGATGCTGGTGCAGCAAGAGGCATTCTAAATCCATTACGAATTGCAGCAACGACCAGTTTTTTACGACAATTGCAGCGACAGGCTAAATACGTTGTTTCGGTGAATCCAGTTCTACTCGAAGTGACCGAAAACAGTTTTGTAAACGGATGGTAAACCTGTCTCAAACGATTGGGCTACGGATGCACCTAATTTATTATCCTCCCTATCATAGTAAATATAATCCGATAGAACGGTGTTGGACTACCTTAGAACAGTACTGGAATGGGGCTATTTTAAATTCGATTGAGGCGGCGATCGGATGGGCCAGTCGAATGGCTTGGAATGGGATTCATCCGATTGTTCATTTGGCGGAAGGCATTTATGAGAAAGGTGTCAAAGTTCTACCAGAACTCTTAGAGGCTTGTCAGTCTTCTGGAAACGGTCTGAAATCTTACCCAAATCGGATATCACCATACCCCTCAATTAATTAGGACTATTTTCTCACGCTAAGCCCTAATCACTGACTTATGTCAGGCAATCAGGCAGTAGTCAGTGAAGTATGACGGAAACCATGGGGAAACCTGCGCCTTGAAAACGCAGATTTCAGGTAGACGAAATCTTGAGTTAATACTCCGCAGGCTTATCGTCCAATGCCAGTAGGAAATTAATTAGGTCCTGTTGGCGTTGAGCACCCTCCACATAAAAATCATGACCACTGCCATCCAAATTACTCACCTGCAACGCTGGATTCGATCGATTGGCCGTCACCACTTTTTCCCGTAAGCTTCGATCGATTAAGGCTCGTAAGCTCGCTGATGCATCCGGTAAAATGCCCTGACTTAGCGTCCCAGACAGCCCCAATCCCGACGCATCTAGGATTTGATAATTTCCATTATCCGCCACCGCGAGAGTGCCCTTCCGCACTGCCACACCGCCATCATGCAGGTAGGGAGCGGTTAAATACAATCCTAATAGCGAAGGCGTTTTGTAGCCACCATTGGGCAGTAATCCATTGGGCAATTGGTTAGGTTGATTACTAATTCCAGCCGTCGGCACATCCAAAACCGTAGCATTCGCGGGAATTGGCACGGGCGTATTGAGCGAATACATTTTGGGTGCGACTAGCAATGCATTTTGCCTTAAGCGAGACTTGGCTCGGGCTGGATTAGTCTTGATTTCAGCGATCGGATGAATCTTGTTGTCGGTAAAGAATGGCGATCGATGACAGGTAAGACACGATGACTTGAACACCTCAGCCCCACGATCGACTGACCCACTATTGAGCGCATTAAAATTCGCACGACTTCGGTTGGGCGGCGGCACTAAGCTATTTTGCCAAGCTGACATCGCATTATTCGCAAAGAAGAACGTTCCGCTGGCAATGTCGCTGCGATCGCGGGTGTCGGGACTAAACACCAAACCGTTGTAGGTCAGTAAAGAAAGCTTCAAATTGGGATAGCTGCCTAATCCCGGTGCAGGCACTTGATCTTCAAGTTCGGCCTGCGCCAAATCCGGAGCGACCTGCCGTAACCATTCCGAAGGTTTGACGACGCGATTGGGTAAGCGGATGGTCGGATCTGCGGCATTTTGTAAGACCGTGCCTAGATAAACTTCCCGATCGATGCCCGTTGTTTCAGCGCTGCGTTGTGCGGCTGCGAGGATATTAATCTCAGACGAATGGACTCCATTTGTGAGAGCCGCCAATCCCCCAAAGGGTCCCACAGCAAACTCACCGCCAGCCGTATAGGGTCCCGCTTTGAAGGTAAACAGCGGTGGAATTTGAGTTGTATTGAAAATGCCATCGGGAGAACTTTCAAAGTGACCAAAGGGAACGGCTAACACTAGATCGTCAAATACTTTCTCAAAGATCGTGGGATCAGGGAGCTTAACCGATCGACCTTTGCTATCGAGAATGGTTTTACCGTTGCCTTGGAATCGCGGATCTAATGGATTGAGACTCACCCGTGCAAATCCTGCCGCTGAATTTGGAGCTAGCGCAATCAAGAACGGAATCGCCAGATCCCCATTGGGTAGCCCCTTAAGCTGTTGTCCCTTGGGTGAGAGCGCGACATGACAAATAGCACAGGTGATTTCACCGGTGGACTTCAATCCGATCGGATTGACGCCCCCTTTCGGAACATCAAAACCCGTCGGAAACGTAGTGCCCCGAGGAAACACTTGACTGCCAATCTTGATCTCACGGGATAATGTGATAGGTAAATTGCTCGTGGGTTTACCCTGTTGTGCGACGATCGCCGTTTGCAGGTCAGGCAAAATACTTGCTAACCCCAATTGAAATCCGAACACTCGTTGTAACCCAAACGTATCCCCAAGCTTGCGTTCAAAAAAGATCTTTTCGCCCACATTGAGCAATTTCTGCGTGATGTGAACCGCCCCAACTTTTAAATAAGACTTCGGATCGCGCGGATTTAAGCCTTTGGTTTGAACTAAAGTTGCCGCTTCCTTGGGCGACAGAACTTTACCAAAATAGTCATAGGAACCCAGTGGTTGTTTGGGCGGAGTTGCTAACAAGGAAGACGTGGCACGGGCGATCGGCACATCCATTAACCACACGGATGCCAACCACCCCATTAAACTACAGACCATCACAATACTTAAAAATACTAACTGTCGTCGTTGTCTGCGTAACTGGCTAATTAACTTGTCGAACAACCATTTAGCTAACCATTGTATAGAAGCGCTCATGGGACCTCCTTAAAATAGTGATACAAAACAGAGCCGCAATAAAACACGGCAGTTTATTTAACTCTGAAATAATGGATAGATTGAGTGCGGCTTAATGTCGGATGGGCGAAACGTTGCGGAATCCATACATCCCTAATTCTAGATTAGATAGATTCGCTAATTGTCTATGACTCACGTCAATTTATCATACCTAACTCTTAGAGATAGAAATATGTAGTTTTATTGCTATAGGACTTGTATCCTGTAAATTCGATAAACATGGCGATTGGTTGTCCGATCGCTATGTTTATCGACGATCACTTATGGGACTTACGCATTAACAGAATTACCATTCTCTGAACTTGTAAAGAGATAGGGTCCAACGTGATTTTTCAAAATGAATTGTTGAATCACGGGAATAAAGACCTGTCTCGACACCTCATACAGATTATGGATCAATCCATCAATTCGCATCGTTTGCAGCTTGCTAAAGGCTTTCAAGGCGCAAAAGATATGGTTACGGATTGCTTCTCCATTTCGGCGCTCCCAGATCTCCCGTGGTCGCTTTTCACATTTAGTGTCGCTATAGGGGCATTAGGAGCAATTATACAAGGATAAAAATCATTACACTATAGTCGTGGTCCAATCTAATGGAGCAACAACTTTAAGTTCCTCTTGATTTGCCGGATGTGCGAATCCTGGACGTTAGCTAAACCGAAACATCAGAGTAGCTCATTCGGGTAGAAAGTACGGTGCAGGGAACCACCTGTCGAAACTGTAGTCACATTCAACAGTGAGTGATGTCAGTCGGAAATTGAATCAGAGTGAATCGAGAAAAACGCTGTTGAATCGTCTGTTTGTCTATTCCCCTGAGATTGAGCATGCTCATACAGCGCTAGCAACTGACTCAGATTTTTGAAGCAGACCATACTATAGAGACTCGACGATCGTGGCGATTCGAGCTTGGTGCAACAGCGTTTGTCGTCGCAAGATTAAGGAATTTGATAGTTTTTTGACCACGGTCGATAACAGGCTTGATGAGATGAAAAATTACTTTGTAGAATGTCATATTCATATGAGATCTAGAAGAGCTAGTTTATGAAACCTCCTATAGAACCCATTTGACATTCTAGGGTATCCTAAAAGCAGCGTAAAAAACTCATATTCACCAGTCCTATGG
>JAJAYH010000423.1 GCA_026786325.1 Alkalinema sp. CAN_BIN05
CCGATCGCGCCAAATCACTGTTTCACTACCGATTAAGCAATTCCCGTAATGTGAGATCCCAGAAACCACACCAGAGAAGAGTCTTCGGGTTTTTGCGTCTTCTAAAGATCCAAATCGCAATGAATTCAAAACTGCGATCGGTCTGGCCCCCATTGTAAAAATATCGCGCAAAATTCCACCAACCCCAGTCGCAGCACCTTGAAACGGTTCGACAGCGGATGGATGATTGTGGGATTCGATTTTAAATGCTAAGCGAATGCCGTCGCCCATATCCACGACTCCGGCATTTTCCCCCGGACCCACCAGAACCCGTTTGCCTGTGGTGGGAAAATTCTTCAGCAGAGGCCGCGAATTCTTATAGCAGCAATGCTCCGACCACATCACCCCAAACATGCCTAATTCTGCTTTATTGGGGTGCCGATCGAGCCGCCGCACAATTTCTGCGTACTCCTCCGGTTTAATCCCTTCTGATGCGATTTCGGCAGCGGAGAACGGGGAAGGCGTAAACATAGAAAAACCTGTGAGAACTGCAACAGGCAATTATTCTGCCATCTTTTGGCACCGATTTCTACATTCACCTCTAACTCATCCTTACCTGACTAATTAGAGGTGATATTTCAGTATTTAAATCGGTTGATTTGTTGGATCGGATAAGGGGCAGGTCGCTGACTTGTCGCCAGTCCAATTCGTAAACGTATTCTCGTCTTGATAATGCCGAGAGGTCGTCATTAATAACCGCCAAGCCTCACCAGCGTCCAATAGATTGTATCGATCGGGGTAATGCGTTTTCAATAGCGCCTGAACCTTTGGATAGTAGTCAGAATTGAGACCGGGAAAAATGTGATGTTCGGTATGATACGAGAAGTTAAAATGTAGCACATCAAAGATTTTAGGAACTCGCAGAGAAATACTATTGATCAATACATCATTCACACTAGTCATACGGCAAAGCATATGATTAGTGTAGATATAAAACATCACGCCAGCATAACCAATCCAAATCGGCAAAAAGTAGCCAAGCAGCAACTTGACTGGATGAAATCCTAAGCTGGCCATAATGGTGAAATGAATGCCTACCATGATTAAAATTTCAGCCGCGATCGCTCGTCTATCCTTATCACTCACGTCAAATGCGACGACAGGATAGGTAGCCCCACGTCGATTGAATAGCAACACAGAGGTCAAATTGCGAAAGGCATGAACACCCCAAGCATTAGGCATCCCGACAATCAAGACCCATGGATTTACATCAACCGATGGAACAAATAGATTTTGCATCCATTTTCCCCAAGTATTGGGCTGAGATTGGAGATAGTTACGATCGGGATCATCGATAGCATTAGTTTTATTATGATGTTCACGATTATGAACGGCTTTCCAAAGAGTTGGGGGCATCCACGCTAATGTTAATCCCAGTAAATTGATTACCCAGCGCAATCGAGGATTTTTAATTGCACGGCTATGCATTAAATCATGGCTGCTGAATAACATAACGATGACGCTATTTCCCATAACGATTGCAAAGGGAAGATATAGCCACAACATCGACCAATGCCAACGATCGAGATAGCTTGCGATCGCCCAGCCGAGAATTAATATGGCTTGATTAATTAGCAATATCCAGAGCTTGTTACGAACGGGTAGAAAGGCTTCGGGTGGTAGATCGGGGCGCAGCTTTTTGGCATAGTCTGCTTGAGTTAGCCAATCATTCAGTTCAGTGGTTGGGGTAATAGTATTCATTAGATCTTGATAGTTTTTGGTTGGAATAGTTGGGTGAGTCTTTAAGCTATCTTACAAACGCTTCAGATCTCTTTGACTTAAGCTATCCTATGAGAATGTATGGACCAATGTATGGACCAACTTATGGAGGTTAATATGATTTCCCCTTCTATTGTACAAACATTTCAACGTCATATTCCAGCGATCGGTGATATTAGTTCTAAAAGCCCCTTGGCCTATCGTCTCTCACGAGCAACTGTCCCCGTTGTTAACACAATACAAATGGCTGTGGCAGAGGCTTACATTAATGGTCTGGAGGTGCCAGATGCGGTTTTGCGATCGTTGTTTGAGACCTGTATGCCTATTTTATTCAAGCACTTCCCCTCGCTACTTGCACCCTACGATTGGGTCTTGACAGAGACTCCTCATGTGGCCGAAGGATCGCGGGATTTGATGAAGCTTCAGTATGACTTACCGCAAGGCATGTTGAATCGAATGTTGGGAGATGGATCATTAATTTATCCTAAATACAGTATGGGACTGTGGGAGAACGGGGCCGAAAATCTGGAGCAATCTCAGATTCATATGATGGATGACATGATAGCTAAGTTGGGAATTCAGGATGGCGATCGGATTTTAGATTTTGGCTGTGGTTGGGGTTGTGTGGCCAATTATATTCTATCTAAATTTCCGAATGTTCAGATGACAGGTTTAAATCTTAGTCATGAACAATGTGAGTATATGCGCCATAAGATGACAGATTCGGAAAGTTATTTAAGTTCAGAACGTTTCAATCTATTTGAGGGAGATTTGAATGATGCTAGTTTCAGTGAACCATTCGATAAAATCTTGTCAGTGGGCGTTTTTTGTCATGTTGGCAATTTAACCCAGGCATTTCAGAAATTATCCACATTTTTAAAGCCCTTAGGCAAGGTTTTTATTCACATCATCACCGTGCGGACTCCAAACCATATATCAAGTGCTTATACCCATAAGTATATTTTCCCCCATGGTCGATATTGGAATTTTGATGCGGTGCCAAACTGCGATCGGGATTTGAAAACGATCGATCGTTGGTATATGAATGGGACAAACTATTCACAGACCTTTGCGATTTGGCTCCAAAACTTCGATCGGGTTCAAGATGAAATTCGTAGTTTAGATTATGGTATCGACTACGCTAGATTTCGTCGGATTTGGCGATTCTATTTGATTTGGTTTGTTGCTAATTTTGCCAGTTGTGATGGTGAAATTAATGGCAATGGTCAATATCTTCTAGAGCGTCGATAACTAATTAGCATAGTCTCGGGCGATCGATCAAAATTGCCCGAGATTGTTTGGATTACATTGTTTGAAATAGTTTTTCCAGACCCATTTGTTCAGCCGAAAATGTCTGCATTTCATACAATGCAATCATATCTTCAGGTTTCGGATTTCCTGGCTTCTGACCTTTTTTGTATCCCTTCGCAATAATCAAGCCACAGATATTATTGCTTTCTGCCGATCGTCGTAACCAATTCCCCAATATCCGTTTATCTGTCTCATCATCCTCACTAAATTCATTTATAAAAAATAGTATCCCAGAC
>JAJAYH010000424.1 GCA_026786325.1 Alkalinema sp. CAN_BIN05
ACTTTCCACTCAAGAAGAGTATGCCCGAGAGGTTTCGGTGCTTCAGCAGGTTTACAAAATGCATGATCAGATTAGTCCTGAAGTGGTCAAGCTATTGCAAGCCTGCCAACTCGATCGGCTAACACTGGTTGGCGAGAGCATTGTCATTAAGTAGATTACACTCGAATTTGTGGAACCCAAGACACCAATTGATCGACCTGGTATGCTCCTAATCTGCATGGAATAGGAATAGTAAAAAATACGAGTCAGGACAGACTTTAGCTAAGTTCCGTAGCGGCTTCGATCGATAAGCTGGGATGGGCTAATGTCGGAAACTAAGTCTCGGAAAGCTCGACGCTCGGCTTCATCGGCATCGCGATCGACCGGAATCGAGGCATCAGCGACGACTTCTTCCATCACCCAAATGGGGCAGTCCGATCGTAATGCTAGCGCAATAGCGTCACTGGGTCTAGCATCAATTTCTCGAATCTGGTCGCCTTGGCGCACAATTAAGAGTGCATAAAAGGTATTGTCTTTGAGAGAATGGATAATCACTTTTTCTAACACCATGCTCCATGCGTCAAGCATGTTAACCAATAGGTCATGAGTGTTAGGTCGGGGCGAAACAAGCTGGTTCAGGATGCTCCCGATCGCTTTTGCTTGCTCTTCGCCAATATAAATCGGTAGAGCACGTCGCCCGGTGGAGTCTTTAAGTAGAACGATCGGACTGCGGGTCGCCGCGTCCATTGCAATTCCCGTAACGCGCATCTCAATCATGGGGGGTTGCCTGAAGAATACTCATTCCCAATGAAGGGCATCTGACAAAAAAAGTTTATTAGAAGCGCATATCGAATCACCTACACTTCCATTGTCGGGGAGCTATCTAAAATATGCAACCTCTAGGAGCCTTTAGTTGGGTTAACTTGGTACCTAGGAGACACGATAGAGTGATGGGATTGTCAGATAAGTACTTAGCGGTAGAAGGTCAGTATGTTTACGGGATTAGTGCAGGCGATCGGGACGTTGCAGGTGTTGGATTCGGAGCATGTGGAAATTGGGGGACTAACTAGCTATAGTCCAGTGCTGAAGGGGTTGGAAATTGGGGATAGTGTGGCGGTGGATGGGGTTTGTTTGACGGTGGAGAAGATTTATCCCATGGGTTTTGTGGTGGGCATTTCCCCGGAGACCTTGAATCTGACGACATTGGGTTACGCGCGAGGCGGTATGGTGAATTTGGAAACGTCGCTGCGGGTAGGAGGTAAGCTGGGCGGGCATTTTGTCACGGGGCATGTGGATGGATTGGGAGAGCTGGAGTCGTCGGTGGAGTCGGCAACGTCTTGGGAGATGACCTTTCGGACGGCAGATCCTAATGTCTCTAACTATGTGTTACGCAAGGGAAGTGTGGCGATTAATGGGATTAGTTTGACGATCGCGGACTGTGACGCGGCGGGGAGTTGGTTTAAGGTTGCGGTGATTCCCCATACCTATGAGATGACGAATCTGAGCCATCTTCAGTCCGGTTCTAAGGTGAATTTGGAGGGTGATATTTTAGGGAAGTATGTGGAAAAGTTTTTACTTTCACCCAAATCTGCAGGGTCTCCGGGGATTGCTTTAGGGGCTGATTTGGGGATCACGAGCGATTTTTTAATGGAGCATGGTTACGGTTAGGGACTGGATAATTTGTTGTTTAGGATAATTTCTACGATCGCATCTGGGGCTTCAATGTGGAGATTGTGGCCGATGTTGGGGATTGCGTGAAGTTGGGCTGTTGGACAGACATGCTGCATTTTTTGATTGATGGCGCAAAACTTTGGATCTGCGGTGCCGACGATAAGATGAAGGGGAATTTTGGCCTGCCGAAGTTCAGGCCAGAGTGATGGTTGGGATCCGGTGCCCATGTTCAGGAGCGATCGGGCTAGTTCATTCGGATCGTTTTGATGGCGACGATCGAGAATTTCAGGGAAACTGGGGTGAGTTTTAAGGCTCTTGAACAGGTCAGCTTGATACCACTTATTGAGAAATTCTGAAAAGTCGGTTTGGATAGATTGCGCGCGTCTCTTGTCTTGTTGACGACGATCGGATTGTTCGGCAAGGGTGGCGAGTCCGGGGGAGCTGGATTCGAGGAAGGCCGCAGCAAAACGATCGGGCCAACGGAGCGCTAAGTACAAGGCGAGTCGTCCACCCATGTAATATCCGTAGAGAATGGGGCGATCGATATTGCATTGATCAAGCGTATCCAGTATTGCTTCGGCGGCTCCTTGCAGGGTGTAGGTGCGATCGGGAAGGCCCAAACTTTTGCCATGGCCGGGAAGATCTAGTAAGAGACAGTTGTATTGGTTGAGTTGAGTCGTAAGGTGAATAAAATCTTGGTGACTGCCCAGAAATCCATGAAGAAAAACTAGGGTTGGGCGATCGTTTCCCAACCCTGTCGCGATCGTTTTGCTCGACAGCACGCTCATTGACACGTTATGGAATCGTCACCGGAATCAACGCATTTTCAGGAAAGTACTGTCGATAACGGCCACCATCGGACAGGACGGCCACCACTCGAAGCTGCGAATCCGGTTCCATCTGTAAATCAGCCCAAGGAATGCTGACCTCCAAACAGGTATCTAAGGCGACAGACGATCGGCTCGCTCGAGAATGCCAACGCCAATGTTCACCTGCTTCTTGGAACCAGACCGTTTTAGTCAACAAATTAATGCCGAGGTGATGACGGAAGTGGTAGTTCAACGGTGCTTCGTCCGGTAAATCCACCAGCGGCAATGGACTGTTAAAGGTCGGGTGATTTTCATAGTACCAGAGCAAATTAAGTTCTGGCGGGCAATCTACACCGGGTTTAATTCCAGCTTGGAAGTCTAGGCGGACGTACAGGTTTTGGTGATCGTAGCCGTACCAAAGCCGTTGGACTGCACTACTTTGGTGCATAGTTCCCCGTGCGCCACCCACTTCAAAACGTCCGGCCCGGTCCCAGTCCTGTTCGTCCCCACGTCCGTCAATCATCGGATGAATAAAGCCTTCGGGGGCACGATCGCCCTTGGCCGCATGAACTTCGACTGGACGGCGGATTTCGTCGGGGACAGGTTCATTGAGCAACTGGTAGACAGCGATTAAATGTTCGCGGAAAAGTTGGTCAAAAATCGCATCGTGATTCGACGAGTGACCTTCACCAAACCACCAGAACCAGTCAGACCCTTCCGCCGCGTCCATCGCTTCCCAGACTTCGGGATTGGATTCCTCGGTGGCTTCCGGGTGACGGGCCAGGGTGTCACGGGCGGCGGTGAGCATGTCCCAAGCGCGGTTTTTTGCGGGGTCGCCAATCCAGGTAGTGAAACTGCCATCAACCCAGGAACCGCTATGGAGTTTCTCGCAGGGGATTTCTGCGGTGACGGGAAATTTATCTAAGTATTCGGAGACAGTGACGAGTTTGATGTGAGGTGCGTCGTTGAGAATTCCATACAGGGTTGTCAGGAATGGGATGCCGTCTTGAGGATAGAATTCCCAACAATTTTCGCCATCAAGGGCGATCGTGACCAAGTGCGGCTCGTCGGATTTTTCACGCAACGATCGGGCGATCGCTTCCAAGTGACCGACTAAATCGGTGGCTGCTTTTTGGGCATCCATGCCGCTGTAAGTGAAGCCAATCAGGTCAGACAAGCGGTGATCTCGGAATACGATCGCGAGGTCGCCATTTTCGGTCGCAAGACGGTAGGGACGATATAGCATGTCAGGGTCTTGGACGGTGCCCCGTTCGTCGCGATGGAAGAAGTGTTTGAGGGTCCAACCTAGAACAGCTTCATCGGAGCAAATCCAACGAATTCCTTCCTTGGCGATGTAGGGCAGGACTTCTGGACTGACGGATTGTTCCGAGGGCCAGAGTCCACGCAGGGGAGTGCCAAAGCGGTCTTCGTACATTTCGCGGGCTTTGCGGAGATGACGGGCGATGTCGTCGGGGTAACGGAAGCGTTGTTTAGGTAGGCCCATTTGAGGGACCGCAACACGACCAGAATCGGTATCCGCCAAGAGTGGCATGATCGGGTGTGTGTAGGGCGTGGTGGTAACTTCGAGTTGTCCACTTTCCTGCATAGCCCGATGTTTCGGAATGATTTGGCTAAGAATGTCTCGATGTTTGGCGATGATTCGTTGCCGATCGCTCAGGGTAAAATCTTGACCTTTGTCAAGCCAAGCGCGAATTTCGGGGTCATCCCAGAACAATGGATCAATCCAAGTGAGGTTGTGCCAAGTGAGCAAATCACCATAGTCGCGATCGACCCAGTTTTCAAAACACCAACGACGACCATTGGTTTGACGCTGGTTGTAGAGTTCGCTATAGCGGGGATGAGGATCAATCATCGTGCGGTGATGGGCATCGAAGAAATGTTCGATGATGAATTCTTTGGTTTCTGGGAGCAGTTGATCTAATGG
>JAJAYH010000425.1 GCA_026786325.1 Alkalinema sp. CAN_BIN05
ACAAGGTTGGCGAGGATGGCGGCTTTGACTTGTTCGGTGGCCAGCACCGGATCAGCATGGGCCGCTCCCGTGGGTTCGGTGATCACTTCATCAATAATGCCAAGCCCCATCAGATCCTCAGAGGTTATTTTTAACGCTTCTGCGGCTTTCGACGATTTTCCAGCATCGCGCCACAGAATGGCAGCACAGGCTTCGGGGGGCGCAACGCTGTAGACAGAATGCTCCATCATTAATAACCGATCGCCCACACCTATACCCAATGCACCGCCCGATCCGCCTTCGCCCACCACCGTACAAATAATCGGCACATCAAACTTGAACATTTCTCGCAAGTTGAACGCGATCGCCTCACCCTGGCCATACTCCTCCGCCTCAATGCCCGCCCAAGCCGCAGGGGTGTCGATAAACGTGAGAATTGGCATACCAAACCGATTGGCATGGTCCATCAACCGAATCGCCTTACGATAGCCACTGGGCGAGGCTTGACCAAAATTTCGCTGAATATTGTCCTTGGTATTACGGCCCTTTTGCTGCCCTAACATCACCACAGCCCGACCATCAATTCGGCCCACGCCGCCCACCATGGCCGAGTCATCAAACCCAGCCCGATCGCCATGCAGCTCCAGCCATTCATCGCTAATGGCTTGAATGTAATCCAGCGTGGTTGGGCGGCGAGGATGACGGGCCACTTGTAGGCGCTGCTGAGGCGTTAGGCTACTAAAGATTTCCTTACGGAGCTGACAGGCACGTTCTTCTAGCTGTAAAATTTGTTCCGCGACATCCACTTCGGTCTCAGCGGCAAGATCTCGCACTTGCTTGATTTGCTCTTCAAGCTCGGCAAGGGGTTTTTCAAAGTCAAGGAGAATGGGTTTACGATCGGTCGTAGGCATGGCAAAGGGAAAATTTAAGGCGGAATCTTGGTCCCACCAATTACCATTGATAAGCATAGAGCTTAATGGGATGACTGCTGATAATCACGCTTGACGAACATAAGATTCCATATGAAAGAACCTCCTCGCTGCTTTGAAAACTCGATCCTAATCTCCGCCACGGCCACCACAGTTGAACGGTGCATTACTGAACCTGACCTGATGGCGCGTTGGCTCAATCCTATGTTGTCCTGCGAACCTGATGGTGGAACTTGGTCTACGGCAATTGGTAGCAAGAGCAAGTTTGTAGTGATGATTCCATTCTTGAAATCTGGATTACAGCCCACATTGCACAACACTGTTAGCGATCGCGCTCCGGGATTAGTTGTGTGGGATTTTGAGGGCTTTTTTGTGGGGACCGATCGTTGGCAATGCGACCCAGTAGATGCTGCTGTAGGCGATTTAATGCCCAGTCAACCCCGACTAGCAACGCGCTTGACAAATTGCTTCATGTTTGAAATTCCCAATCCATTCGTACGGTTTGGCTTCAACAGATTTGCCCTATCACTCACCCAAAAGGACATGATCGCTCAGCTCAAACGAATTAAAGTCGTCGCAGAACAACTCCAACGGACGTAACAGTCTTGGTCGAGGATCGATCGTTACTTAGATAGTATTTAAATGGTGCTGTTTGGATTCAGAGGGTTATGCCCCCTTTCAGGAAATAGTTTTAAAGAAGGAATTTTTCTAGGGCTATCCTTTTCAACTGGAAAGCCTATAGAATAAGGCTTCTACTCATTAGAGTTAATCGGGTACGCTTTACTTTATTTCTATACATATACTGAACACATACTCAGGAAAGTAGGATTATTACTTGACCTGGGTTAAATATTTAGTTAGTTCTTATCAACATTGAAACCATGTCTAATGCGGCTCCAGTTCATGGATCCCATGTACAGATCAGTAGCTTCCCAACTCTCAACGGTCTTCCCTTTTGAACTACTTAATCCGGCTACCCCAACCCAATCCCGGCGCTAATTTTGTGTTTGACTCCATTGAATCTGCTTTAGCTGATCTGAAAATTGGCAAATCTGTAGTTCTTGTCGATGATGAAAATCGCGAGAATGAGGGCGATCTGATCTGCGCCGCGCAGTTCGCCACCTCCGATATGATTAATTTCATGGCGGTGGAGGCACGAGGGTTGATTTGCCTTGCGATGACAGGCGATCGGTTGGATGAGTTGGATTTGCCGTTGATGGTCCGTGAAAATACAGATAGTAATCAAACGGCCTTCACCGTCAGCATTGATGCCTCCCCCGAAGTGGGTGTGACTACCGGAATTTCGGCGGACGATCGTGCCCGTACCATTCAAGTCAGCATCGACCCCAAGACCAAACCCAATGATTTGCGTCGTCCCGGCCACATTTTTCCATTGCGCGCACGGGAAGGCGGAGTGCTGAAGCGGGCGGGTCACACAGAAGCGGCAGTAGACTTGTCTCGACTGGCGGGGCTATATCCAGCGGGCGTGATTTGTGAAATTCAGAATCCTGATGGGTCGATGTCACGTCTGCCCGATCTAGTCATTTATGCCAAAGCAAAAAATCTGAAGCTGATTAGTATTGCAGATCTGATTAGCTATCGTTTGCGACATGAGCGTTTTGTCCAGCGCGAAACTGTGGCGAACTTACCGTCCCAATATGGCCAGTTTAAAATCTACGGCTATCGCAATTCCCTGGACAATACGGAACATGTGGCGATCGTCAAGGGGAATCCTGAGCAGTTTTCCGATTCTGCGGTGATGGTGCGGGTTCATTCTGAATGTTTAACGGGCGATGCTTTGGGTTCTTTGCGGTGCGACTGTCAAATGCAGCTCCAAGCCGCCATGAAAATGATTGAACTGGAAGGTCAGGGCGTGATTGTCTATCTGCGTCAAGAAGGACGGGGAATTGGCTTGATCAATAAGCTACGGGCGTACTCGTTGCAGGATATTGGTTTAGATACCGTCGAAGCCAATGAGCGGCTCGGGTTTCCGGCGGACCTACGGGATTATGGTGTAGGGGCACAGATTTTGAATGATCTGGGCATTAGTAAGCTGCGTTTGATCACGAATAATCCTCGTAAGATTGCGGGCTTGAAAGGCTATGGGCTTGAGATGGTCGATCGGGTGCCGTTGTTGATTGAGGCGACGGATTACAATGCGAGCTATCTCGCTACTAAAGCGGAGAAAATGGGTCATTTATTGGTGGGTAACTACTTAATGACCTTGGCGATCGATTGGAAAGATGAGCCACCCACCTTGGCGGAACGATACGAACGTCTTGAAAAAGTCAAATTTTTGTCACGCGGCTTTGGCTTAATGCTGGAGGAAGAAGTGCGACCTATGGCTGCATCGATTTTGGGAACGGAGAAAGGATTAGTCGTGAATGTGGGGACCGAACGGGGCGAAAAAATGTCTCAGACTTGGTTCCTTGAACCAGAAAATAACTATACCGAGTCCATTACCAATCTGGTCAGCCAACTGGCGAAATGGGTGACGATCGAAAAAATAGCGCTGTTGTTATCAGATGGTCGCGATCCTTTGGTTGGGTTACAAGCTCAGATTGACCGCCGATCGTTAGATATGGCAGATGTGCGATCGACCTTGGAAGGACCATTAGAAACCCAATTGGTCTATAGCTTTGAGC
>JAJAYH010000426.1 GCA_026786325.1 Alkalinema sp. CAN_BIN05
AGCCCGCACAGGTGAAATTGGAGATGGCAAAATCTTTGTCTCTCCTGTTGATAATGTGATCCGGATTCGTACCGGAGAAAAGAACGTCGAAGCGATTTAAATCATTTTTATTTAAATCCGATTTTTACAAAAGAGGAGCCGATCGTTAAGTGCGATCGGCTCCTCTTTTATTTGGTTATAGCTTAGGAGGTATTTCAAAAGTCGTTTCGTTCCACCTAAAATCCCGATCCCCCTAAATCCCCCTTTTCAAGGGGGACTATTAATTTAATTCTGGTTCCCCCTTTTTTAAGGGGGCTAGGGGGATCGGGTCGCAACTGTTGTTATAACTCAGCTACTGCCCGCTCGATTAAGCGTCGTGCGAGAGTCTGGGTTCCAGTGTGGGTGTAGTATTTCACCGAAATATCCAAGAACGCACCGACATAATCCAGTTTGTCTTCAGAAATTTTTACAAACTTCTGGAGATTCCCCAACACGTTTTCTTGAGTCAACCCCTTTTGATCCACAAAACCCGTCATCCAACCACTCACCGAGTCAAAGCTCTGGCCGATAAAGCCGAGTTTGTCACCGCTGTTGTTACCAGGAATGAGGCTGCTGACGCTTTTGAAGGTGTCATTTTTTTCTAGATCATTCGGGGTCATATTGTTCAATGTCCCTAGACCTTTGCCAATGAATCCTGGTCCCAAGGGAATTAGGCCATCAAAGCAAATCAATGCAACCATCCGCATCAAAGATTCTCCGCCATAGTCGCCCAGCGCCGCCAAAAAGTCTCCAACGCTGTCGCCAGGAATTCCATTGATTTGGCAATAGGCCACCAACTCGACGACTAGCTTGATGCAGAGGTTAATACTTTGGACCTTCTCAGGTTTTGGGGTCAAATTATCCAGAAAGCCGAGAAAAGAAATATCTTGGCCGATTTTGTTGGCCATCGCCGCCACGCCCAATGCGCCCGCTGCGTTGTCTACAGTCTGGTAGAGCCACATGGCCCGTTGATAGCCTTCGCCTTCGTCGTTGTAAAGGTAGACGGCACGTTCGCCGATCGCCTGAATCATCGCCTCGTCACTTTCGCCCGTCACAGCCCGAATGGTGTTTGTGAATCCGGTGAGGTTTTGCCATTGGCCTGGAATCACGAAATCCAGGGCATTCAAGGCCATAATCGTCGTGCCGCCAGTGGGCAACTGATCAACCAATTCAAAAATAGACTTACTCATCGTTCAAAATTCCTAAAATGTAAAAGCTGAGATTGTAAAGACTTTGAACAGTTCTAAGACTGAATCTTGTTACTTTAGTTTTGAGAGTCCAGCGAGGTCAAATTTTTCAATCCATTCCGTCCGATCCTCTTTGTCAAAAGTCGGTGCTTTGGAGATAACTTTCACTTGATAGCGATCGCTGACCAAGATACTAGTTTGAGTTGTGCCCATATCTACTGATGGATAGCCTGCGATACTGGTCTTTGCATTAGCGAACTTGGCAGCCGCAGCGGGAAGGCTCCTAGTGTCAGTCACGGCTAGCATAGCCAACTCTTTGCCATCTTTTTTTAGCTTAGCTTCCGCAAATCCCTTTTTCTCTTGAGTGTAGACCCGCTCATAGCCGTCTTGGCCCTTAGGGAAAAACTTATTAAATTCCCCCCCTTTGGTCGCGTCCTTTGCGATAGCAGGCGTAGCATTACGAGCGGTGCTGTCTTTTTGGACTTGATCAAATTGCGATGGGGCTTTGGCCTGACAGCCAGCGATCGCTAAGGTCGCGCACAACACAACAGCCATAACGCCCTTGCGCCAATCAATTCGCCAATCAAGTTTCGTCATGGTTAATCTCCATTTCGGTATTCATCAAGATATCGTCGCATGAGGTTCATTCAGCCTAATTATAAGAGTATTTAAGATTGAGTGCGATAGAGGTGGAAATTACAGTTTTATTCAGGATCTCCGTACTTTTAGATAACTTTTAAATAACTGTAACGATTTCTAAAGTCAGAATTCATCGATTTAGGGGGTTAGTTTTGAATATCTGGCTGACTTCAATAAAATCACAGGAAAAACGTATGGATAGCTTAATAAACAAAAACAATTAATTCATTCTTCTAATGTGCTTTTGATCAACGATCGGACGTAATATTTGGATCTCAGATGTTCTGTAATCTGTCACTTCAACCCCGACACCCATGACCTCATCTCCTGACAACCCCGCCGATCGTGAGATTGATCATGAAATCGATCGTTCCAACCCGATCGAAAACCTCGCCCAAAAAGACTCGGCCCAAACATCTCAAGCTAAAGAGCCTGAAAAAACGCCAACATTTGTTAAGCTCGCCATGCGCAATATGGTTCGCAAGGGTGGAAAGTCATTATTTCACTTTGGACTAACGATCGTGGGCCTTTTGGCTGTCCTTGTGGGCCTTGCCTATGTCACTCGTTAGCCAATATCTATCTAGCCAATATCTATCTAGCCAATATTTATCTAGCCAATACTTCTCAGGCTAAGTTTTCTCAACCATCAGGACCACTGGAATGCAGGTAGACGTTAGCGTTCAAGGAAAATTTGCCGACGATTACTCCCCGCCTTGGCAGGATTGGATTACCGTGTGGATTCGAGAGCTAGACCCGGCGAATGCTAAGGGCGAGGCGCTGCATCCGAACGACTTGTATGAAATGAGTTTACGTCTAACCGATGACGCGGAAGTCCAGAGCCTCAACCGTGACTATCGTCATAAAGATCAGCCGACAGATGTGTTGTCCTTTGCGGCGCTAGAAGTAGACTGTCAGTATGACTTACCTGTTGAAGAGCCGCTGTATTTGGGCGATATCGTCATTTCTGTCGAAACCGCAGCAAGACAAGCGGACAATCAAGGGCATTCTATTGAAACCGAGCTGACGTGGTTGGCATCCCATGGACTTCTCCATTTACTCGGCTGGGATCATCCCGATGAGCCAAGTTTGTTGGAAATGTTAAACCAGCAGCGAGATTTGCTTCAGGCGATCGGCGTTGAGATTCAGGTGGAATACTAGTTCTATCTTCGGTTCCCATCTTCGGTGCAGGGTTGAACTACCTTTAACATTCATTCTGTGTGAATTCCTATGTCCCAAGATTTATCCACTCAATCCAAACGTCCCGACTTGAAGACTGATAGCAAGAAGAGTGATGCTAAAACGCAATTCAAACGCGATTCGGCATGGCAAGTGGCTCCGACTTTGTGGAGTAGTTTTCGGTATGCAGGCATGGGATTAACCTACGCTTTTCAGACCCAACGAAATTTCCGCATTCACACCATGCTGGGACTTACGTCCATTACCTTGGGAATCCTGTTGCATTTGACGATGGTTGAGCTGGCGGTGATTGGGTTGACCTGTGGTGCGGTGTTATCAATGGAGCTGTTGAATACGGCGATTGAGGCTGTGGTGGATTTGACGGTGAAGCAGACCTATCACGATTTGGCTAAGATTGCCAAGGACTGTGCAGCGGCGGCGGTTTTGGTGTCGGCGATCGCGGCGTTGCTGGTGGGTTGTATGTTGATTTTGCCCAAACTGTGGATCGTTGTGGTGGCGTTCGTCTCACGAGGCTTTATTTAGCAACTAGTTTTTAAATAAAGGCTAAAGCACCTCATAGTATGATTCCACCAATGGTCTTGATGGGAAAAGAAATTCTATGATCTTGGTTATTGATAACTACGACAGTTTCACCTACAACTTGGTGCAATATTTGGGGGAATTGGGCAGCGAATTTACGATCGCTCAAGATATTCAAGTGGTTCGTAATGATGAGATTACACTAGACCAAATTAGCGAGATGGTCCCTGATGCCATAGTGATTTCTCCAGGTCCAGGAACGCCCGATGATGCGGGGATTTCCCTGAGCGTGATTGAGAAATTTGGCCCCACGATTCCGCTGTTGGGAGTATGTCTTGGCCATCAGAGTATTGGGCAAGTGTATGGAGGGCAGGTGATTTGTGCCCCAGAACTAATGCATGGCAAGGTGTCGGCGGTTTCCCATACTAATGTCGGAGTTTTTGCTGATTTAGAAAACCCGACCATAGCGACGCGGTATCATAGCTTGATTGTCGATCGATCGAGCTGTCCCGACGTGTTGGAAATTACAGCCTGGGTCGATGACTTGATCATGGGGCTACGACATCGAGACTATCCCAATCTTCAGGGCGTTCAGTTTCACCCAGAAAGTGTGTTGACGCAATCTGGAAAACAATTGCTGCGGAACTTTTTACGGGATGCGACGGGTCATAGCTGATGAGTCATAGCTGATGAGTCTAGATTCTGGGTTCGGTGTCAAAATTGTGACTCACGATATTATGATTCGCGATATGAAGTGCGGTAGTCTGTCAGATGGTCAATCTGCTGCCTTTTTTCGCAATTTACGATTCATAGAATGGCCTGTAAAACTAATTTAGTGTGTGTGATAAGGAGACTAGTTTATGAAACGTAGGCAGCTATTGGGATATGTGGGAATGAGTGTGGCAGCGGGGCTATGCACCAGTTTGACGGCAGAACGATCGTTGGGAGAAACAGCGCTTCAGTCGGGTGGGGTCTCGGTCCGATCGTTGGGGCATATGAGCTTTTTATTGACAGGAAGCGGCCAACGTATTTTGGTGAATCCGTTCAAGCCGATGGGTTGTACAGCGGGCTATCCGGCTCCTAAGGTTTCGACAGATTTGGTGCTGATTAGCAGTCAGCTTTTGGATGAAGGAGCTGTGGACGTGGTTCCAGGAAATCCTCAGTTGCTGTACGAAGCAGGTGCTTACAATGTAAAGGGGATTAAGTTTCAGGGAATTGCCATTGATCACGATCGCAATGGCGGAAGACGCTTTGGGACAAATGTGGCGTGGCGCTGGACACAAGGCGGGGTGACAATGCTTCATTTGGGCGGTGCGGCGGCGGCGATTACCCTAGAGCAAAAGATTTTGATGGGTAGCCCAGATGTGGTGTTTATTCCGGTTGGTGGTGGTCCTAAGGCTTATAGCGCAGAGGAAGCAAAGGCGGCGATTAAGGTATTGAATCCGAAGCTAGTGATTCCAATGCAGTATAAAACTAGCGCGGCGCAGGGTGAGTGCGAACTCAATAATGTGGATGCATTTATTAGTTTAATGAGCGGTGTGTCAGTCCGGAAGTCTGGCAGCACGATCGATGTTTCTAAGTCGAGTTTGCCAAAGGATGGCTTGGTGATTCAGGTATTGAACGCTTAAGTTTGCCCAGCCGTCGCCCTCTCCTGAATTAGAAGAGGCTGACGGCTAGAGCTTACGGGGTCACAATGTAGTTGGACGGAATCGGATTGGCTTTTCCAGCATTGACTAACGCTTGGTAAACGATCGCAGCAACTTCCGCTCGGGTGGCTTCCCGGTTGGGGTTGAGCCGAGTTAGAAATGGATAATTGATAACAATCCGCCGTTGGGTAGCCGCCGCAACAAACCCGGTTGCATACGCAGGAATGGCAGACGAGTCTTTGTAGATCGCCAGAATCGAAACATTCGCTTCCCTAAACTGTAGGCCATTGGCCAGCGCAACTAAGACTTGCACGCGAGGAATACTTTGCTCGGGTTTAAACAAATTACCGGGATACCCAGACATAAAACCTCCGCGAGATGCAGCAGTAATTTGGTCAAATCCCCAGAATTTTCGAGCAACATCACCAAATACGATCGCATCACGTTTCGGTGCGGGAGCAAAGGCTTTATTGATGATTGTGGCAAACTGGGCGCGGGTTACGGGGGCTTCGGGCTTGAAGGTCGCATCCGGGAATCCCGTAATCACACCTCTCGTTGCAAGCTGAGCAATGTAAGCTTCAGCCCAATGACCTTTTACGTCCTTAAACGATGAAGCGATAACGCCACCAGGATCCGGGATCTCTTTGATGGTCGCGATCACATTGCCAAAGATTTTTTTGATGTCTAGGTCATTGCCAATAGCAGAAATCGATTGGCTCCCAGAATTATTAACGGCCATCGCGCCATTGTCTTTAACCAGATTGTTCCCATCTTGGCTGGCGATTCCGATGTCAGGTTTACCATCCATCGTGATGATGATGCCATCGCGTTGATTGTTTTTAATGGTGTTGCCTCGCAAAACGGGTTGTGCCCGCTCATTGATGTAGAGACCATCAGTGTTTGAGATGATTTGATTACGATCGATTAGGGTTGTGGCAGTCCCGCCGATCGCAATACCGAACCCGGTTTCTTGTATGACATTATTGCGAATAACTCCAGCCGCATCCCGAGCCACCGAGATCCCGTTGCCTTCATTGTTAAAAAACAAGTTATCTTCAATCACAGGAGTGGCCATACCCGTCATGAAGATGCCTTCACGTTGACTATTGGCAAATGTGTTGTTGGCGATCGTGGGATTAGTGGACTCGACCCAAACTCCCGTACCACGAGATAGCGGATTAGTAATGCTCAGGCCACGAATAGCGCTGTCCTGCATTGCAAAAATAGTGACATTTTGTCGGGCCAACGAAACAGTATTAACTTGGCCGCCGCCGTTGATTGTCGTAGTTTGGCCTTTAGTAGCTTCGTCGCCGCGCAAAATAATGCCCGGTTTGAGAATCAGGGGGAAAACTTCGCCAGAAGCCGCACTGTAGCTCCCCGGTGACACTTGGATCGTGGTGCCGGGTTGAGCTTGCTGTAGTGCGTAGGTAATAGTTTTTAGCGGTGATGCTTCCGCCTTCCCCGCTGTCGGAGAATCTTGGCCTGATATGCCATTGACGTAAAGCACCATGGTGCCAACTTGAGCGATTTGGGCGACTTGGATGGCCGACAATCGGGTGAAGGGAACAACGGGCGGCGTTGCGATCGCGATCCCGGTCATCCCAGTAATGCCAACCAGTAAGGTTGTGGCTAGACTAAAAGTTCCAATAATGGGCTTACCCTGAACATTCATACAGCTTCCTCAATGCAGACTTGCATGAGAAATATAACTCAACTGACTGAATTCGAGACGTTCAATCTAAATATTCGGCGGTCTGTGAATTGATCTCTTAGATGAACGTAACTCTTAATAAGCAAGAGTTTCAAGGGTTTCTCGCAGGTAGGCATGAACCAGTTTATCTAAATTTAAGCCTTGAAGTACTTCCACGTCACATCGTTCTAATTTCCAGCTCTTGAATCCAGAACTTTCAGAAACGACTTTTTTCAACCCTTCCCAAGAAGTTTTCTCGGAAAACTCAGAATTCTGATTGGAAAAATTGGTCATGACTATCTTTGCAACCCGAAGAATATTTTATGAATACTTACTTGCAATAGTAGCGTTATCGGAGAGCTGATGATGTAGAAGAGATCACAGAAATCATAAAAACACCCCTCAATAAGTCATCGCACCATTCACCTTCCGCCGAGAATCGGGTGAGAGATGCGATCGTGTCCTCACCCGACTACAAGAATTCGCGGCGATCGAACCGAATAAAAACTGAGATTCGCTAAGACTGAGAGTAGACCTCTAGGACAGGAGTCTCTAACTGGGCAGCTTTGCGTGCACGAAGTTGATGGAGAAGCATCTCCGTTTCGGCCTGTATTGATAGAAGGCGCTCTTGATGGTCCGCGTGGTACAGCACCTTCATGCGCTCAGCGACTTGAGCATAAACGGGGTCTAATTGGGCAGACGGCATCATTTGATTACTCATGTTTATGTTCACACCACGTTATGTTAACTGTTTTTTGTTTTTCTTATCATTCGTTTACATTTTCAGTCTTTAAACTGCTTGAAGCACCTTGCCAAATGGCAGATGTTTCCGCAATACAAAACCAAAATCCGTCTTTTTTCAACCATCCTGAAGAAAATAGATGCTTGAATTAAGTTGGATGCAAATGAACCATACGATGGCAATCCTACAACTTTCTATTGAAAATTTGAAACATAATTCTCAAGTAGTTGCTGTTCAGTTGCCGTTCACCTCAAATGACGTGATGAATTGTACGGAAGTTCCAGAGTGCTAGATTGCTTGTATCTACTTACATCACGTCTTACATGCCATCTTCCTCCGGCTGATTCGCCCCAAGGGAGCCGGAGCAGGGTAAAATGAATTTCAATTAACCTTCAGAAAAATCCCCTATCGACTGTGACCACTAGCCTCTCTGCTGCCAACGATGCCATAAACCACCGCTTACCCGTCGCAAAACGATGGAATGGGCTGATTGATGCTTATCGTCCCTATCTCCCAGTGACGGATTCAACACCTATTATATCCCTGTGCGAAGGAAATACCCCGCTGATTCCAGTGCCTTCGATCGCGGCGGAGATTGGTCGTGGGGTCCAGGTCTATATCAAGTATGACGGTCTTAATCCGACGGGTAGCTTCAAGGACCGGGGTATGACAATGGCGGTAACGAAGGCCAAGGAGGCCGGGGCGGAAGCGATTATTTGTGCGAGTACAGGAAATACCTCAGCGGCGGCAGCGGCCTACGCTTGTCGGGGTGGAATGCGGGCGTTTGTGCTGATTCCTGATGGCTATGTTGCACTGGGAAAATTGGCCCAGGCATTGCTCTATGGGGCTGAGATTTTAGCGATTAAGGGGAATTTCGATCGAGCGCTAGAAATTGTCCGCGAAATGTCTGATAACTACCCGATTACGCTGGTGAATTCTGTTAATCCTTATCGCCTTCAGGGCCAAAAGACAGCGGCATTTGAGGTCGTGGATGTGTTGGGTGAGGCTCCTGATTGGTTGTGTATTCCGGTCGGAAATGCGGGAAATATCAGTGCCTATTGGATGGGATTTAATGAATATTATGCGGAGAAGCGCTGTACCAAATTGCCGAAGATGATGGGGTTTCAGGCTTCAGGATCTGCGCCTTTGGTTTCAGGGGAACGGGTCAGAAATCCTGAAACTTTAGCGACGGCAATTCGGATTGGTAATCCGGCAAATTGGCAGAAGGCTTTGGATGTACAGGCGGCGAGTGGCGGGCAGTTTAATGCGGTGACGGATGAGGAAATTATTGCGGCTTACCGTAAGCTCGGGGGGAATGAAGGTATTTTCTGTGAGCCAGCGAGTGCGGCATCGGTTGCGGGGCTTTTGAAGGTGAAGGATCAGGTACCGACGGGGGCGACCGTGGTTTGTGTGTTAACGGGGAATGGGTTGAAGGATCCCGATTCAGCAATTAAGTATAGTGAGAATCAATTCCATCAAGGAGTTGATCCTGAGCTGGCAGCGGTTGCTAAAGTGATGGGTTTTGCTTAAATAGTTTTGACTTAAAAATTGAATACTTATGACTTAAAGTTTGGATTTCTGGTCAGCTTAGTCCTCATTTGTAGGCTGAGCTGATTTATTTTTTATTTTTTTGGTGTAAGAACGTCCATTGCATCGGCTAGCGCCATAGTGAGATCTTTTTTTGTTTTTTCATGGGCTAGTTGTTCTTTTTTAAGCGCGGCCAGTACGTTGTCTCGATCCGTCCATACTTCAAAGAGTTTGCCTTGGAGGACGGACATACTGGTGATCCCGTTGATTTGAAGGGCGATCGCGTCATCGCTCAGGGTTGTTGAGAATTCGGGTTGGGTGCGCAGTTGTGCGATTTCAGTCTGAAGTTTGTTGATTTGGTCTTGGCGCTTGGTGACATCGTTACGTCGTTGTTGGCCTTCTGTTTCGTAACTCGATCGCCACGAATCTGTATTTTGTTGGGCGGCACCGAGTTCGATCGTTAGATCTCGGACTTGTTGTCGAAGTGACTTGACTTCGTTGAGCCATTGCAGCACTTGTTTCGGGTTGGAGGTCTGGGCGGGGATTTCTGTTGAGTCAGGATTCATAGAGAAGAACAAAAAGAAAACTATTTAAAATCATACGGGGCAATCTTGGGAATTCAAATTTAAATAGTTACGATTAAATCACTGAATTCCATTCTTTTCTACGATTTACTCTGATTTCCAATTTTGGGCGGCTTGAGCAAGAACATAAGCCGATACGGTTTGGATTTCTTCGGTAGTGAGCCGATCGCGGTAGGCCGACATGTTACCTTTGCCAACCGTGACGAGGTTAACGATCGCGTCTTGGGTATCTAAATTATTTTTCTGAAGGGTTGTAAGTTTAAGATTCTTCCCCCATCTAATAATGTTTCCACCGCCCGCATGACAGCCGGCACATTGAGCTTCAAAAAGCTGTGGTCCGGTTAGGGAGATGGCTTGAGCGCTGGGAATATCAAGCAGCAACATTACCATTAGGCAACCACAAAGATATGTGATTAGTGGGGATGGGTAGCGGGCCGTAAATATTTGGAACCTGGACACTTGATTGGGGATGAACATAGCCAATCTGCTCTTAAGGAACAGTACTGTAGGTGATGTCATTAGTGTAGTTGGATTGAGGCTGGAATTTCTGGAAGTGCTGGCGATCAATTGCCAGGGCTACAATTGTTAAAACATTATTAAAGTTTCTAGGGACATAAAAAAGTAGCCTCAGAGACATCTCCAAGGCTACTTAAAATAAATTTAGATTAAGTCAATTCAAAATCTACAACTCCAAAGTCGAACCGATCGTTCAAAGCTAGGCTTCAACCACTTCTTCCGTTGTGATTTCCATGGATGCTACAGGTGTACCTTGCTCTTTCAGCTTCTCGCGGTATTTAGCAGCCATCTCTTCAGCTTGATCAAACACAGCTTGACGGTTCTTCACCATGTCACCCGGTTCTGGTTCAAGCTGTTTCGTGGAAAGCGAGATCCGACCACGTTCTGCATCTAGATCGATGATCATCACCTTGACTTCATCGTTCACATTGAACACACTGTGAGGCATGTCGATATGATCGTGGGAAATTTCGGAAATGTGCAATAGTCCACTGACTCCGCCGATGTCGATGAATGCACCGTAAGGCTTGATGCCGCGAACAGTTCCGATGACGACTTCGCCAACTTCCAGGCGGTTCATCTTACGTTCGACTAGTGCACGACGATGGCTGAGGACCAGACGGTTCCGCTCTTCATCCACTTCCAAGAATTTGAGAGGTAACTCTTCGCCAACCAACTCTTCTTTCGGTTTGCGGGTGCTGATGTGTGAACCGGGGATGAATCCACGCAATCCTTCGATGCGAACCAGTGCGCCGCCTCGGTTGGTAGCGAAGACCAATGAGCGAACGGTCGCATCTTCGGCTTGAAGTTGACGGACCCGTTCCCAGGCGCGCATGTATTCGATGCGACGAATGGAAAGGGTGAGTTGTCCGTCTTCGTTTTCATCAGCCAAGATGAAAAATTCACGGGTTTCATTCGATTGCAGCACTTCTTCGGGTGCGTCAATACGATTGATGGACATTTCTTGGATAGGGATGTAAGCGGCAGTTTTCGCTCCGATGTCGATCAGAGCGCCCCGTGGCTCAAGGCTGAATACTGTTCCGGCGACAACATCTCCAGGACTGAAGTGGTAGTCATATTTATCCAATAGGGCCGCGAAATCTTCGTGGGTAAAACCGACATCGACTTTGGGCTTCGTATTCTGACTGAACATGCTAGAGAGTTCCTAGTTATTTTTTGGCAAAATTCGCCTCCTGTTAGATGCGCCTGTGAAATTTGACCAAAACAATGGGGCAAAATTTGCTCACATCGCATTAGTGTCTATTCCACGACTTACACCTTCATCCTGGCAAAGCTTTGAGTACTCTCATGAAGAGAACTGTCTTTCCAGGATTAACTTGGACGTTTCAAGGGTTTACAAGAGGTCGATTATACCGCATTCGAGGATTCTTTACCAGACAGGTCTGACCTCTCCGGCGTGAAACAACACAAGATTAAGAATTTGCTAAGCGGTGAGTTGAGCAGAACACTTTAGCTTGGTTGATTGATTTACAATTTTATCTGATCATAAAATACGTAAGAATCATCGCTTAGGATACGATTTTGATTGATAATCAACTAATAACGATTAACACGTCATTATGATCGTGTTAAGTAGCAGACTCCTATTTAAACTGTGGTTTAAAGATTGATTTAGCTGTGGATGGCTTTGAGGAAATGAGTATAATTACGGACAGGCCGAGTAACTCTGTACATGGAATCTTTGACCGAGCTTGCGATTTAGATTTTTTGTGATTTGGATTTTAATCAGGCTATGCAACTACCGCAGAAGACAATTTTGGTGATTGAGGATGAATTTTTAATTCGTCAATACATTGTTGAAACCCTTAAGTTAAATCAATTCCTAACGCTTGATGCCGAAGATGGGGCATTAGGATTGACTTTGGCACGTCGTTTCCGTCCGGATTTGATTTTGTGTGATGTGCGGATGCCTCATGTGGATGGCTATGATGTTTTGGCGGAAATTCGGCAGGATCCGGATTTGGCGACGATTCCGTTTATTTTTTTGACGGCGAGGGCGAGCCATGATGATGTGCGTCATGGGATGAATCTGGGGGCGGATGATTATTTGGTTAAGCCTTGTCGGAGTCGGGATTTGATTGCGGCGATCGAATCGACGATTCGGAAGCACGAAGTGATGAATCGGAACCATTTGAAGCAGGTTCGGGATTTTAAGGTGCAGATTGCTCAGATTGCTCAGATTGCTCATTGGGACATGATGACGGATTTGCCGAACCGATCGTCGTTTCAGGAGCATTTGAGGACGTTATGTAATCGTTCGGATAGTGGCATTGGTGCTATTTCTTCTGTGGCGATGCTGTCGATTAAGGTGACTAGCTATCGCAGTGTTTGTTTGACCTTGGGTCAGGAGTCGGGCGATCGGTTTTTGAAGTTGCTGGCCGATCGGTTGATGATTGCGGCTAGTCCCGGATTTGTGGGTCGGTTGTCGGAGGATGTCTTTGGAGTGGTGTTGGAGAATGCTGGTAACTCGGTTGAGATTAGTGAGTTTACCCAGACGTTGTTGAGGATTTTGAATATGCCGTATCCGCTATTTGAGCAGAATTTACGGCTTCAGTGTCATGTGGGCATTTCGGTGTATCCGCAACATGGCTTGAATATCGATGTATTGATCCTTCAATCTAATGTTGCGATGACTTGGTGTTGCGCTCAGGTTACGGCGGGGTTTCGGTTTTATAATCCGGCGATCGCGAATTTGGAAGCGGAACGACATTTGATGACGACGGATTTGGCAGCGGCGATTGAACGATCGCAGTTGGAATTGTATTATCAGCCGCAGATGGATTTGGCGACGGGTGCATTGACTGGGGTTGAGGCATTAGCGCGGTGGAATGATCTAAAACGCGGTGTTGTGTCGCCAAAATCGTTTATTGGAGTAGCGGAGGAGTCGGGATTGATTGTGCCGTTGGGGGAATGGGCGTTGCGATCGGGGTGTCAGCAGTTGATGGCTTGGTCTGAGCATCTGACGGTCCCGATTACGATAGCGGTTAATTTATCCATGCGGCAGTTTCAATGTCCGAAGTTGGTGGATCTGGTCAAGACTGTGCTGGAAGAGACTGGGCTGGATCCGGGGCTTTTGGTGTTGGAGTTGACGGAAAGTTGTGTGATGGAGAATTTGGATGCGACGGTGCAGAAGCTGTTGCAGTTGAAACGGTTGGGTGTGAAGCTGGCGGTCGATGATTTTGGCACGGGGTATTCGTCGTTGAGTTATCTGGGACAGTTGCCGATCGATGAGTTAAAGATTGATCAGTCATTTGTGAGACAGATTAATTGCGATCGGAATGCGATGTTGATTTCTAGAAGCATTATTTCGATGGCGCGGAGTCTGGAGCTAAGGATTGTGGCGGAGGGTATTGAGAATCAGGAACAATTGGATTTTCTGAAGAATGCAGGTTGTCATGTGGGGCAGGGCTTTTTCTACTCTAAACCACTAACCTCTGCGGCGATGACCCGTTGGTTTAGTCGTTCTCAAGGCGTGTTGTGTTGACAATTTTTTAATAGACATTAAAGGAAATAGTGAATAATCTCCTGAATGACAATAAGTAATAATTTCTCTAGATTCTTTACAACGTAAATTCCGCGAATTCTTCAGAAATATTTTCAGGTTTTTCCGATCGAGCCGTCACATGTGGCTTTTGATGGAGTACTGTATCAATTGACATGCTTGGGTTCTGATGCAAGACATTCAATACACCTGTAAAGTCACGAACTAATTCTCCAGGTGTCAACAATGAGGCCGCACCCGCAGGGCCACCAATACGCGATCGCATCACCCGCAATATACTTTCCAAATCTGCGATCGTGAGCCGAGATTCATACTCATAATGACATTGATGAATACTCGCCAATCGCTCCATTAATCCCAACAAACTCTCATCGCTCAACGGCTCTAACCGCACCACCGGAGCAATAGCATCTGTCACCCCCG
>JAJAYH010000427.1 GCA_026786325.1 Alkalinema sp. CAN_BIN05
ATGAAAGGTGCGATTCAGGACACAACGCCATTTTTTCTAGCCGGGTTTCGGTTAGTCCCTGCGGGGATTTTGGTACTGGTGGCGGCGGCGATCGCTGGACTGCCTCAGCCGAAAACCTGGCAGGCTTGGGCTTGGATTGTTGGGTTTGCCTTCGTTGACGGCACGTTATTTCAAAGCTTTTTGGCTCAGGGATTGACCCGGACAGGCGCGGGCCTAGGTTCAGTGATGATCGATTCTCAACCGTTGGCCGTGGCGGTGTTGGCTTGGATCTTGTTTGGTGAGGTGATTGGCGGTGTGGGCTGGCTTGGGCTGGCGATCGGTGTGATGGGGATTGGGTTGTTGGGGTTGCCAAAGGATTGGCTGATGGGCTTGTTTAATGGCATGTTCCAAAATGCCAGCATTGCTCAAGGTGCGACCAGTCCCTACAATTTGCTGGATCCGAGCCTGTTTGACAATGGCCAATGGTTGATGTTGATGGCGGCGCTGTCGATGGCGGTGGGGACGGTGATGGTGCGCTATGTTTCTCGCTATGCGGATCCGATCGTTGCGACGGGGTGGCATATGATTTTGGGCGGATTGCCATTGTTTGCGCTGTCAATGCAGACTGAAACGGAGCAATGGAGCCGATTAGTGCCAGCAGAGTGGATTGCGTTGATGTATTCCACGATATTTGGCAGTGCGGTGGCCTATGGGTTGTTCTTTTATTTCGCGTCGCGAGGTAATTTAACGAGTCTGAGTTCGTTGACGTTTTTAACCCCTGTGTTTGCGTTGATGTTTGGCAATTTCTTTTTAGATGAAACTCTGGAGACGTTTCAATGGTTTGGCGTATTCTTAACATTGGTAAGTATTTATTTGATTAACCAACGCGAGGCGATCGGCCAGTTTTTCTCATCACCAGAATCAGAATCTGTTTCAATTGTAGAGACCATTTCAGAAGCCGTGGATTCTGAAATATTACGTAAGCCTTAGTTCATTTATTTCCCTAAATTACCATGTCATTTCTCCGTTTTTTAAGTGCCGTTAGTCTTGCTGTTTTCCTTTGGTTTACGCCATCTTTTGCAGCCAATGCCGTTCAACAATATGCGGTTTATACTGAATGCGATCGGGGTTCATTTGATGGCATTGGTAAGTGCTATTTTGGCCGTGAGATTTCGCAAATTTTGGGCAAAGATGGTTCTAATTGGTTAGATCGTCCTAGACGCGGTGCGGAAGAAAAGCCAGAGAAAGCGATCGAAGCCTTGAAGTTTTTACCGACGGATACGGTGGCAGATATTGGGGCTGGAATTGGCTATATGTCTTTTTTGATTGCGCCAAATGTTGAGAAAGTTTTTGCAGTTGACATTCAATCTGAAATGCTTGACATGTTAAAAGAACGCCAATTAAAAAATGGCATTACGAATGTCGAAACCGTTAAAAGTGAGGAGACATCGGTTAATTTGCCTGATGGTGCGATCGACTGGGCGATTATGGTAGATGCTTACCATGAATTCACCTATCCAAAGGAGATGATGCAGACGATTTTTACAGCATTGAAGCCGGGGGGGAAAGTAGTATTACTTGAATATAAAGGTGAGAATCCTTTAGTTGCAATCAAGCCTCGCCACAAAATGACCCAAACCCAAGCAAGGGCTGAAGTGGAAGCGATGGGGTTTAAGTTTCTAGAAAGTAAGCGCGTTTTGCCTCAGCAACATGTATTGGTGTTTCAAAAACCCTTAAAGGCTTGAACGATCGATTAAACTTCCTACACGATGCCTGTCTGTGTGTTACTTCTACTTGAGAGAATATAGTTCAATAGGTCTTATTACTCCAAAATGGTTGTAGAAACTAGATTTGCAGAACTTCCAAGTCTGAGAGAAACCTTACAAAATAAAAGGTAATTGCTCAACTCACGGAGGATACAACGCGATGTATTTAGCGCTCTATTCTCCTAACCTAAATCGAATTGAGAAATGTTGGACTTGGATTAAAAGTCGTGTTCGTAAGTTGTTGCGTGATTCCTATAATTTGAGGGAGGCTATTGATAGTGTCCTTAAACAAGCTGCGTCCTAACTAGACAGTCCGCAGCTATATTCATGTTATTTATTCAAAAGCATCTTGAGCCTTTGACTTCATATCTCTCGTCGATTTGCGATCTTTCATTTCAAGTTCTTTATCATTTCCACCTGGTTTATAGTTAGGATTTTCAATGCTGTTTCTAAGAGATTCTTGGGTTTTAGCATCAAATTTCTCTTCCTTCATAGCCGCTTTCTGCTTAGAATTTCCTTTCATATTGCTGACACCCCCTTCGGTCGGATTTCCAGACATTATTGGCATTTTTGCGATTTCACTAGATGCCGCTAATGTACTTGAAGAGACTCCCCAAGAACTGGCGATCA
The DNA here is from genome assembly GCA_026786325.1 of Alkalinema sp. CAN_BIN05. Classification (GTDB taxonomy): domain Bacteria; phylum Cyanobacteriota; class Cyanobacteriia; order Leptolyngbyales; family Leptolyngbyaceae; genus JAAFJU01. Next base: position 2,376 of record JAJAYH010000427.1, read on the forward strand.
ACATAAAAGTAGCGAGAGCGATCGTTAAAACAGCGTTACGGAATTTATTAAATAAAATCATGATGTTCTCCAATAATTAATAGTTTATTTTGACAGGTGGCTGGGTTATTTCATGTGTGATTTGTATAATTTGATGGAATACGTTTTAAAACGTAGGAAAGTGATCAAATGTCTATTTCGATCGTTTGTCTGACCTTAACTCCGCACCTGTAGGCTTAGCTCGCGTGAAGAATAGCACTAGGATGGCGCTTAGAAACAAAGCGCAACCCATGAAGAAAAAGCAGCCATTGTAGGCCATCACGCCGCACTAAACGATCGCAGGCATATTCGACTTGATCCTGGGCATTGGTGCAACTATTGGCATTAGCCTGGTTTGCCTAATCGTTTTGCCACAAGAAATTTTGCTAAGTTTAAAGGTGCTGATAGGCTGTATCTTGCTGCAACAGGTCGAAGAAAACCTACTTATGCCCTGACATGCAAAGCTCTATCAACATGAATCCTGTGATTATGTTCTTTGCACTATTGGTGGGGGCGCGAGCCGCTGGATTGGTCGGAGTGTTTCTTTCGATTCCCATGGCAGGTGTATTAATTAGTTTGCTTAATGTGGATGAGATGTGGGGGAACAGATTAAACACTCATCAAATTGAACTTCGAGCCTGTTATCATCATTTCACATTTGCCATTGATGCTAAATGATGGTAAATAAAGTTGATTTAAAAGTGAGAAACGCTCTATGAAAGGATTAGCTGGAAAAACTGCATTGATTACGGGGGCGAGTTCTGGAATTGGACAGTCGATCGCAGTTCGTCTGGCTCAAGAAGGCTGCAATGTCGCCATCAACTACCGTAAAAGTGCAGAAGATGCCGAAGACACGGAAGAATTAGCACTACAAACAGCCTGCGAACAGGCAACAGAATGCGGGGTTGAAACGCTGCTCATTCAAGGGGATGTCTCCAAAGAAGAGGACATCTTGCAAATGATGAATGCCACTGTAGACAAATTCGGCAGTCTGGATATTTTAATTAATAATGCCGGAATTCAAACTGAAAGCGCATCTCATGAAGTGCAAACCGATGAATTCGATCGCGTAATCGCAGTGAATTTGCGCGGTGCCTATCTCTGTGCACGAGAAATGATTAGACACCTACTAGAACAGCAGCGCTCTGGTGTGATCATCAATATTTCCAGCGTCCATGAAATCATTCCGCGCCCGATGTATGTTAGCTACTCTATCAGCAAGGGAGGGATGGGAAATCTGACAAAAACTCTAGCATTGGAATATGCAAAGCGAGGCATTCGGGTGAATGGCATTGCTCCGGGAGCCACCATTACTCCCATTAATGAAAGCTGGACAGATGATCCGAACCAGCAGGCGATCGTTAAGAGCCATATTCCCATGGGACGTGCTGGAACCTCTGAGGAGATGGCAGCAGCGGTTGC
>JAJAYH010000428.1 GCA_026786325.1 Alkalinema sp. CAN_BIN05
CTTTCAGCCACGTATTCGTTTAGGTGTAGGGCAGTTATCAGAGTACAGATATAGACGGCAGCTTCAAACGCAAGCAAGACCAAGTTCTATTTTGGTTCTTGGTAATACTCTTCAGCTTCCAGCATGGGCACCCAGTTACTTTGAGTCTGATGTAAATATCGGACTCATTTGCTCTAGAGCAGACTCATTTTTAGCGTTAACTACTGGAGCTGTTGAGCTTGAGGTGCAAAATGCTAGTTGAGGGCTTGGTAGTGCCTTTGTGTAAAGGATGATGAATAATCAGTAGCTCTATAAGCATTACCCTATGAGGCTTCTAGGTTAATTTTTTATCTCTACCCTTCAGGTGAACGCGCTACCCAAAAATTATTCTGAATTGGGATTATGTTAAATAAACAGATCTCCATCGGGAAATCGCAGCCTACGATAGAATTAGGACTCACTTGATTCCTTTATCTTCAGTAGTTTTATGTCAGTTCGAGTTCGCATTGCTCCGAGTCCTACGGGAAACCTCCACATCGGGACCGCTCGTACAGCGGTGTTCAATTGGCTCTATGCCAAAAATAATGGCGGGACATTCATTCTGCGGATCGAAGACACCGACCTCGAACGATCGAAACCTGAATTTACCCAAAATATTCTCGATGGTTTGAAATGGCTGGGTTTAAATTGGGATGAAGGCCCAGTATTTCAGACCGATCGGACTGATCTCTACCAAGCCAAAATCCAAGAATTACTCGACAAAGGCTTAGTCTATCGCGCCTACGATTTGCCAGAAGAACTAGAAACCATGCGCGCCCGTCAAAAAGCCCGCAACGAAGCCCCACGCTACGACAACCGTCACCGGAACCTAACGCCCGACCAAATTGCCGCATTTGAAGCCGAAGGTCGTCCGGCGGTGATTCGATTTAAAATTGAAGACGAGCGGGAAATTATCTGGACCGATTTAGTCCGTGGTAAAGTCTCCTGGAAAGGTCGCGATTTAGGCGGCGATATGGTGATTGCTCGGGCTGCTGATGCGAGTACGATCGGTGCACCATTGTATAACTTTGTCGTTGTTGTTGATGACATTGACATGACGATTTCCCAAGTCATTCGCGGCGAAGATCACATTGCCAATACACCCAAACAAATTTTGCTCTACGAAGCACTAGGTGCAACGGTTCCAACGTTTGGTCATACGCCATTAATTTTGAATGAAAAAGGCGCAAAGCTTTCCAAACGCGATGGTGTGACCTCGATTTTTGACTTCCAAAAAATGGGTTATATTCCAGAAGCAATAGTAAATTATATGAGTCTTTTGGGTTGGTCGCCGATCGAGGGAATGAATGAAATTTTTTCTCTTGAAGAAGCTGCAAAAGTATTTAGTTTCGATCGGGTGAATAAAGCCGGTGCAAAGTTTGATTGGGATAAACTCAATTGGATTAATGGTCAATATCTCCATGCAATGCCCGTTCCGCAATTGACAGATTTACTCATTCCCTATTGGCAAGAAGCAGGTTATGTGTTTGATCCTGTGACCGGTCGGCCTTGGCTAGAACAACTTGTGGCGGTGATTGGTGCAAGTTTGGCAAAGTTGACTGATGCGGTGGAAATGTCGGCTTATTTGTTTAATCCAACGGTCATGCCCACGGATGAAGCCTTAAAGCAATTGGGTCTTGATGGCGTAACAGGAGCGCTAACGGCAGTATTGGCCGCAATTCCAGCAGAGCCGTTAACTGAAGAATCTGCCAAAGAAATCATTAATTTGGTGGTGAAAGAGAACGGCGTTAAAAAAGGATTGGTTATGAAGTCATTACGGGCCGGATTAACCGGATCATTACATGGTCCTGATTTAACGCAATCTTGGTTGTTATTGAATGCAAAAGGTTGGGATAAAGTCCGGTTGGCGGGGGCGATCGCTTAGATTCGATCCCCCTAAATCCCCCTTGGTAAGGGGGACTATGAATTAGATTGAAAATCATTTGCTCCATTTGCTCCTGCATCCCTCTGAGTCCGGTCCCCCCTTACTAAGGGGGGTGAGGGGATCGCGGGAACTTTCTGACAATTCGATCGGTCATTTAAGTCCTAATCATTCAAGTTGAGTTTTAACGAATTACCATGCTATTAAATCGCTGTTTCTCGGTTTGGTCTACTGTCACTGTTGCATTGGCGTTGGGCGCTGGTTTGGGCGCGACTCCAGCTCGGGCTGATATTTCCCTCAATTCAGGATTTGGCCAAACGTCCATCTCAGGAACAGCAGGCGGTGGCACATCCTTGCGAGATGTCGCTGGAAAAAGTCAACCAGCGACCGGGAGCTGTTTAGGATTTGGCAAAGGACAGGCTGATCAAATCCTACGGCTCAATTCGGGATTTCGGGATTTGACGGTGGTGGTTAAGAGTAATATGGACACCACGATCGTGGTCAAAGGTCCAGGCGGAACTTGGTGTAATGATGATTTTCAAGGAAAAAATCCTGGCCTTGATGGTCAGTGGCAAGCTGGGGAATACAAAATATGGATTGGAACACAATCCCGAAATCAATCCGTAAATTATGTGTTGAAAGTGGGCCAAGAATAACGATCGAAATACACCTCGGAATAGGATGGACCCGACATGTATTCATATTTTGTATGCATCCAACTATAATCTAGTCGTCAATCGTCCTAACTATCCATGCCATTACTTACCCCGATTTCTGCTGGCTTCGTCTTAGACAATCGCTATGAAGTGGTTCAGTTTTTGGGCTATGGCGGATTTGGACGCACCTATTTGGCTCGCGATCGGCAACGGTTTAATGAATTATGTGTTCTCAAAGAATTTGCACCCCAAATTAGCTCACCGGAAATCTTGCGTAAGGCCACCGAACTATTCCAGCGCGAAGCCGGAACTTTATATAAGCTTCGCCACCAACAAATCCCAGAATTCCGAGCTATCCTCCAAGCCACAATTGGCAGCAACGATGTCTTGTTAATTGTTGAACAATATATCTCAGGCGAAACCTACGAACAATGGGTCGAAGCTGGAAATCGCTTAGACGAAGCTGGAGCAGTACAGTTTTTAAAAGACATACTC
>JAJAYH010000429.1 GCA_026786325.1 Alkalinema sp. CAN_BIN05
GGTGACGGAAGGGTTTTTTTTACCTGTGATGTCTTCAGCGTTCCCAACGCAATCGTTTCTTCAGCAGCCGTTGAACCTCAATCCGCATTTGGTCAGTGATTTGGTCTGTGATTTGGTTACTGATTTAGGCGGGGCGGGGCTAAGGTTTCACGGGTATTCTAATCCGGCGATGACTATGCCCATTGTTTTGCCTATTGTTTTGCCTATTGTTGTGCCTATTATTCTGAGTGGGACATTGCTGCCGACAAAATTAAAAACTCAGATGACTCGGACTGTGACATGGACTACGACAAAACTAAAAACGATCGTGTCCTCACAGGCATTGATCTTCACTGGACTCGATCGAATTCTGATTGAACCAGATTGTTGGTCAACTTTTTACGCGACAATAGCGCAAGAGATGGCAATGCAACCGGAACAACTCGATTTGGATTCTCTGGATTTACGATCGATTCTGACGTGTTGGCAAAATTCAATGCCGATTCAAAACCCGATTGAAGATACTCATACCCCTAAATTGTTAGTCATTCGATCGGCTCAAGCTCTTCTTAGTCGTCATAGTCTTTTGACTCGTGCCGAAAAGATAAAATTTGTGGCTCAGGTTCAATCGGTTTATAAATTAGTTTTATTAGAGTTGCCTTACCCGATAGCGATTGAACAAGTGTGGCGATCGTGGATTTTGGATACTGTTAGTTTTCCGATCGATGGTCGGAAAACTAATATTGAAACTAATATTGAATGTGATTGAATTGAGGGGTAGATCTCAAACTCAAATGACAGAAAAAATAGTTTGCCTGATTGTTAGAAGCCCAGCCATACAGCTTGGATGACTGAATTCTGCGCCCGTACATAACAAGCAGGTGATGATGAATTAGTCGGGTTATTGACTTTCAGCCAAGGAACGCCACCACTCATCACAATACTATTACCAAATCCACTACCAAACTTGGCATTAAGTTGAGTTTGAGATGCAACCATTATGCCTAACGCAATGGAAGGGTTGGGCCTGCACTGGGTTTGAACGGCTGTCTGCCATCGCCACCAGGTTGCTAGTGGACTATTCTTTAAAGTATTAGCCTCTACCGTTGTAAAATTTCCCGCAGAATTAGGATAAGGACGAGGTGAAGAGGTTTCTTGTACCGTAGTGGTCCCTATGACACAGTTAAATGAGTTGCCTCCCGTAGTCGTCCGAATAATCCGAGCTAAGTTTGCCCCCATTCCTTGACCTTCACTATGACGCAGAATCATTACGTCTCCAGTGCAAGTTACATTGGAAGAATTGGTCTCTGAAAATCTGCCAACATAAATTTTCCTCGAGCCTTGGATGATATTACCCTGTGAATCAGCCACATTGGGTAGGGGGACAATTCCGCCCGTCACTGGTGTCACGTTACCAATCCAGGAACCGCTTTTATAGGTGGCTGTACCAAGCGGTCCTGTGGGTCCATCGTTGATATTTATGCCTCCTTCTTTCAGCTCTAGATAAATGTTGGTGTTCCGATAAGCAGTTGCTTTTGCTGGAGCAGTGAGAGTGATCAATGAAATAGCTGTGAGTGTGGCAACGATCGTAATGTGTTTAAAGTTCATAGTAAATCCTTAGATTGAATTGGGTAATTATTGATAGGAACGTTGTCGATCGTGCGATCGGATTAATCACACACTCAGGTCATTTAATACGGGAGTAAAAGAGGTTTAATACGACTTGTATTTGCCCGGACAACGCAATACTGATTGGGAGCATGTCGGATAGTTAGCCAAGGAACCCCACTATTCATCACTATTCCATTCACTCCGAGATAGCTCGCATTTAATAGTGTTCCAGTAGGAAAACTCGTAACAATGGACCCTGTGGGCGTAGTCCGGCAATTCAAGGGAGTTGGATCTACAACTTTCCAAGATATCCATGTCGCTAGTCCGGCAGTTTCAGACTTAATAGTATTAGCCTGTGAAGCTGTGAAGTCGCCCTGAAAATTTGCCACGGGTCGGGTTTCATTGAGGGAAAGCGTCGTTTGTGAATTGATTGGACTGGGGCATCCTGTTCCGCCCAAAATCCTCCAAGTGACTGTGGCCGCATGATTAGATCCCGTTTGAGTTCTGACGATTTTAATATTACCTGTACATTGTTGGATCCCTGCACCCGATCCATTCTTAGAATCACTAAATGTTCCCTGATACACTTTGACTAGTCCTGTCGAAAGGCCCGTATTTAAGGGTGCATTGAGGTTCCCTCTCCATTCAGTAGAACCCACCATTGTAAAGTAATAACCGAGACCAACTAGACCATTCGCATAGGTACCACCTTCCTTAATGTCGAGGCTTGTATTGCCACTGGTTGTTCGATAATGACTGGCCGAGGCTGGATTACTGAAGGCGGCAACAGAAAGAAATGTGATGCTAGAAGCAACGATCGAAATGTATTTTAAGTTTATGATGGAGTGTCTCGTGAAGTGTATGTGAATGAATTGTAGATCAAAGGAGAAACATACATTAAGGCCAACAGGGAGAATTTCCACCATTGGTAATGCACTCACCATTTGAATAAGAAATATCAACTTGAGAAATATTATTCACGCTTGGAACATATCCTATATTTGCCCATAGCGTTTGTATAATTGCACTTCTAAGTCTGGCATCATTACCAATTCCACCAGAATTTGTCGATTGACAAAACCGAATTTTATAGGCGACATTAGTTCCCGAAATTTGCCGCTTGTACATAAACTTTCCAGCATTCACAGCGCCTAGTGGCAAGGGTTGTCCGGTGCAGGTGCCTAATGTGACCGGGACGATCGCTTGTAGATTCAGAGTGCTAACTTCAGCAGTAGTAGGGCCTCTAATGAGTGATTGCAATGCCCCTATTTCTGGACGGAGATTAGTGGTATTGCGATTGACATTATAGGTGTAGCTAAAGTTGTAGCCACTGATGGGCATTCGAGGAAAATGGACAATAACAGGATGAATGGTTTTAAAGATCGGTGCTGTGAGTGTTGGAGCGGCGTTCGCGGCAGATGTGCTGATGGCGATTAACCCGATGAGTATCAATAGACGATATTTCATGATGTAATCTTTTAGGTAATATAATTAGTATGCCGCTATCTTTGAGGGCATATGTATCTAGTTACATATTTGGAAACAGAATTCCGGATATTTTGGAAAATCTGATCTTTTTAGCACGATCGTATATTGATCAGGAATGTTTCCGATCATGAATCTATTTTTGGAGAAATCTGAGCATTTATATCGCTACTGATATGTTGCTATTGCCTAAAAATCGTCAGATTCTTCTTGATTGACCACCACATCTGGCTCTAGTGACACCTCTGGCTCAGAGATCGATTGATTGTCCGCACTGTTTAACTCCGTCTCAAAGGCAACCTCATCGGCCAATCGTTCATCAGAAAGCGATCCTTCTATTACCTCAGGAATTTCGCCATCTTCCGGTACCAATACCGCTTCTTCCGGTTCGACTTCTAAATCTGCTTTAAAATCAGCCTCAGCTTTCGCCTTTGCAAATGGGTCAAAGCCTGCCTGAAATTGATTAAGTTGAAAATATTGTCTGAACTTTTCTGTAACTTGTAACCAATAGGATCGCCCGTCCGATCGTCGTCGTTTCCGCACAAACCCCTGTTCAACCAGTTCCTGTACCTGATGGTAAGCTGTCGAGCCACGTAAATTTATTAAGTCTGTTTGTAAGAGTGGTCCTCTCATGGCAATCACCGCCAACGTCCGCAATGCGCCCACCCCAATGTCTGCGGGAATAATCTGCTGGACCATCCCCTGATAGTCCGATCGCAATTGCAACACATAGCCCTCGTCTAGCTCTGCGACTTCTAATGCCGTGTCTCGGTGGGAAAAGTCAGACATTAGTTCCAGTAGCCCCTGTTCTGCTTCATCGCGATCGCACCGGGCAAACTCGGCAATCTCCGTTAAGGTCAATGGCTGAGCCTTAA